>JAYYQC010000154.1:0-10000 GCA_036128675.1 Myxococcota bacterium
CGTCACGACAAAGAACAATGTGAAAACGCTTAAAATGGTCACAACTTTCGACATAATATCCTCCAATCTTTTGTAGGAGCAACGAAGACAGGTGCGCACCCCCTTCGATTCCTTCAGCACCGTCAAAGTAAATCGAGAATCACTGGTTCGATGCAAGGTATGTTTTTTCCCGCAACCCTGAAGGACGATCAGCGACTTTATCCTACATTGAGAAAACGGCATTGCATCTTACGTAGCTTCATCAAAAGCTCAGCCCGAGGGCCGTTGCAGAATATGAATATTCATTTTGCGACAGATTCTTGAGAGGCGTTGGCAACCTCAGTGGCATCCTTCACGATTGTGAAAGATGGAGCCCAGAAGCGGAGTCGAACCGCCGACCTACTGATTACGAATCAGTTGCTCTACCAACTGAGCTATCTGGGCATCCGGCCAAAGGGTTTAGCGGATAAGGCTGGGGCTTGTAAAGATTTGACGCGTCAAAACTAAGCCCGGCTCAGTCGAGCTGAATCACCGCATCGTAGGGGCTCGCCGCAGGTCGCTGGGTCATCAAGATACCAGTGACCACCGCTGAGACAATCACCGCCCCCGTACCGGTCCACACCCATGGATTGGTATACCACTGACCCGAAGTCGCAACCGAGCCATCCACCCCCGGCATCGGAGCCACGGCTTGGGCCGCGATGTCCGAAGCCGCGGATTGCTCAGGCTCAGACTCGAGGTCGAGTACAAGCTCTGGCGCTGTATCGCCTTCTGAAGGCATATCCAGCTCGAGGTCGAGGCTAAGCTCCGCCGGCTCGTCGCTTGGCATATCGAGCGCCAGCGCATCGAGCTCGAGTCCGCCAGACGCCGCAACTAAGCGAACCTTGCGCTTAAGCCACCGCCCCGGGAGCCCTTCCACTGCCAACGAAAGGACCTCATAACCAGGTGCGATGATCTGAAGCTCGACCCGCCCGATACCGATCTCAATCGGCGCATCGACGGTTCCGACATTCTCGCCTTTCACCAAGACTTCCGCACCGGGCACATTCGACTGGAGGACTACCACCCCGGCCACCGCGCGAAGCGGGGCTTTCACCAAGCGTGTCTCGCCCTCAACGACCCGGACGGTTTTCCGGTAGGTCATAAAGCCCAGACGTGAGATCTCAATTTTATACTTACCGGGGCGTAGCTTCATCGCCTTGAGTGGCGTCTTACCCGCGGCCAATCCATTGATGGTGACCGTGGCACCCTTTTGGGGCGAGCGAATCACGAGGGTGCCTTTGGATGCAGCGAGTGCCGACTCGGCTCCGAAGAGAGCAAGCAACACTGTGATTAGCCAAGCACGCATCATCGCGAATAATCCCATCTGAAGTTGTCTCGAAGCATCCCTTCGAGCGAGCCCCACTCATCGAGCCAGAGCGACCACGCCTCAGGCTTAAGCATACCAGAGAAGAACTCTGCCCGTCTAACGCAGCTTACTTCTCGGGTATCCACCGCACAGTCGAGGTCGAATTGGACTCGAGGTGAGCGTATCCGAAGTGGTCCGGCCCAGTCCAACTTAAATCCGTTCGGTACCACGAAGCGTAAGGTATCCACCCGCTCGTACCCCACTGCATTGCGAGCCGCATGGGCTCGAGGTCCATGCGAGGGCGATGGCAAGACCGGCCCCAGGTGATGCACCCAAGGATAAGCATCCCGGCCCCCACCCACACCAAAGGTACAGGCCTTCACATCGGCTCCGTCTTGCTTGCAGCTCAAACCAGGCACCGAGCCAAGCCAGCGCTGCCCCAACCCATCCGGGTTACGGCCATAATTTCGAATCGTCAGCTCACCGCTGGTTGCCCAGCCCGCATTGACGTCAAAGGTTGCGACAGCCTGAGTCACCACCACGACTTTACTGAACTCGCGCAAGCCTCGATGACGCATCTCATCAGATCGAACCAAGCGAATCGTTCCCTCGCCGAGTGGCCCCTCGCGTAAGTTGGTAGGATGCGAAAACGCGACCCCCGAGCCGTCCTCCCAGCAGTGTGTCGCATTTTGCGTACGGCACCCAGCACCCTGGGCTCGCCCTACTGTCGCAACATCGGCCATGGTCGGAAACGCCAGCCGCTCTTCAATCGGTGGTCCGGCCAGAGCCCAGCTGTCGAACGCCGGACCCAGTTTATCGAGCCAGGCTCTGAAATCTATGTCGTAGAGCTGTGGCGCTAAAATCTCAGAATGAAGCCGTGCTCTATAAGCAGGAAACCGCTCAAAGCTGCGCTCGGTCAAGCTCATGGCGGTCTGGCGGTCTTGCACCCCATCCAGCCAAGAGATCAGCGCACCCTGCGGCGGGCGGCGGCTATCAAGGCCCAAAAAGACATGGGGACGCGTGCTGCGCGCATGTGCACCGTCGAGCTCGCGACTCTCAGGTCCGAGTGATTCTACCGCCAGCGTTACCCGCTGTCGGTCAGCACGTCGGTCGACAAAGGGAACCAGAGGTCCGCGCGCGTCTCGGCCCTCCATCCGAAGATCCAGCTCGTAATGACCCGGTACATCGAGGGTTAAGCGAGACTGCAGCGTGGGTAAGCCACCACCAAATCGCCACTCGCGAAGTCCATCCGGGCTGGCGAAATACTTGGTCACCTGAAGGTCGAGTACGCCGCCGACACAGCGCGCAGGCTCTGGTAACTTGACCGGATAGAGCCCCAAGAGACTCGTGTCGCGCTGCAGGACCACCGGATCGCGATCAGTGAGCTCATAAGAGACCGTCGTCGCACCTTTTTCGTAAAACCGGGATGCCACTACCAGGAGCTGTGCCTCGGGCTGCACCCAGATCGGCCAGAGACCGGCTTTGCACGCGACCTCTGAGACCGCCGCAAGTCGCCGTCGATGGCTGAGCCAGAGCACCGGGCCAGCCTCGGTCTCCTCAACCCTCACCTTGGCTTCCTCATCGATGATGGCCCAGCCTGACTCAGGATCTTGCAGTGAATTCAACGACATCGAAGGCGAAGGCGTCGGTGGCCAGGGCAGGAGCGCGACCGACTGGCACCCAGTCAGCAAGGCGATGAGCACGATAAGCGTAATGATTTTAGGCATAATCTTCATACGGTCCTTCTCGAAGCTAAGGCTACCGCCGCCTGGTTCCTCAACGCAACCAACGGATTTAACGCAATGCAGCGCGGTCCCTTCACAAGATACCGATTTTAGTGTATCGAAGTCTCAACGACCCCTTGACCAACGAACCAATGGTGCCGACTTCAGAGACGATTCTTCGGAATCACCCGAGCTGCCAAATATTCTCTGAATATTCGCGCTCATACGCTCGTCGGCGTACACAAGGGTTAACGCGAGACGAAAACGGATCTCCACGAGGTCGGTGTTGAGCAATATAGACGGCACCGGCACACGCCGCGACAGAACCAGAGCACACCAGAAAAGTAGTGTGCGAGGAGCTAAAGGATCGATGAGAATATTTCAGCAAGCAGTCGAAAAAACGGGTGAGCTCCTCGGCATTGCCGCCGGAGTAAGCTTCCGCTCCCCGTTCATCGCGCTCGGCATTGCCATGTCTCTGAGTGTCTTGGCCTTCCAATCCGCGAAGGACCTTAAGATCGACGGTAACCTCATCGCGCTGCTGCCCGCTGATTTTGAGAGCGTTCAGGCGCTCGACGAAATGAAAGAGCGCTACGGTGGCACCGGCTTTGTCTCCATCGTCATCCGAAGCTCCGACGAAGCCAAGCTCTTGGAGTTTGCGGAGAACGCAAAAGTCGAGCTCGAGGCCCTGCCCGACATCGATTACGCGACCTACAACCGCCCGAGTGAGTTTTTCAGACGTCACGCACTCTACTTCATCGAGACCGCCGACCTCGAAGACCTCACCGAGCAGCTCGAGACCCGGGTCGAATGGGAGCGCCGCAACGCCAACCCGCTTTACCTAGATTTCGAAGAAGAAGAGGCACCGCCGCCACTCTCACTCGACCATCTCAAAGAGAAATACCTCAAGAAGGCCGGCGTCGGTCAGGCACCGCAGGCTAAGTCACCGTACCTTCTCGACCCCGAGCATCAGACCCTGGTCCTGCTCGCGCGTCCACGCGGTATCTCCACCGACCTTCACTTCACCCGCTCAGTGGTGGCACAGGTACAGAGTACACTCGAGGGCCTGCAGCCAGCGACCTACCATCCTGACTTACGATTTGACCTCTCCGGTACCTTCACCAAGCGCGTCGACCGACAAGCCCTGGTCGTCAAGGACCTTAAGCTCGCCTCGATTGTGGCGCTGCTTTTGATGGTCGGGTACGTAAGCTTTCATTTCCGTCGCGTGGGTGCGGTTATCTTCATTATGGCACCGCTGCTTACCGGCGTGCTCTGGACCTTCGCATTTGCGGCCGAAGCATTTCCGTCTCTCAATATCCTGACCGGGCTCCTCGGTGCGATTCTGCTGGGTCTTGGTATCGACCAAGGCATCCACATTCTCACCCGCTATGAAAAGGAGCGCGGCAAGCAGTCGGACGGTAATCAAGCGGTCGAGACAACCTACAGCGAGACCGGTCATGCGGCAGCGTTGGCGACTTTAACCACGACGATGGGCTTTGTCGGTCCAGCCCTCTCAAATTTCCGCGCCTTCCATGAGTTTGGTGTGATTGCCGGGGCTGGCATGCTGCTGGTCTTGACCGCCTATCTCTTGATTCAGCCAGCGCTCCTCGGAGCCGCTGAGCGCATGGGCTGGCGTCCAACCCTGAAGCATCAGGATAGCCGTTCACCGGTTGCGGCGAGCCTCGAAGGCTGGGGCCGTAAAGGTGCCATCTGCCTCTTCGCGCTCGCAGTGATTATCTCGCCTCAGCTCTTCCGCGAAGTCTTCAACTACGACTTCTCCGCGCTACAGGGCGGCAACACAATCCTCTCGGTGAAGCTTGACCACGAGGTCAATGAGATCCTCGGGCATAAGCAGACACCGATGTTGGTCATGACCGATAGCCGCGAGGAGGCGCAGCAGGTCGCCGCCAACCTCCGGACCAAGCAAAACGAGCTTGGAGACGCATCTACCATCGATTTCATTGTGACGCTGACCGAGCTGATCCCAGAGGCGCAGGAAGAAAAGCGCGCCATCATCGAGCGACTCGGGAAGACCGCCCGAGCGATGAAGCTCTCCCGAGTTCCCCGTGAGCTCCGCGGTCGGGTCAAAGAGCTGCGCAAAATGACCCAAGCCGAGCCTTTCGACTTCGGAGACCTCCCCGAGAATATCTCCCGACAGTTTAGGCTGAAAAACGGTGAGCTCGATGCGGGCTTCGTGCTGGTCTACCCCGCGGTGAGCTTGGACGATGGCATCGAAGTACGACGCTTCGCGACCGAGGTTCGCAGTGTGGTCGAAGCAACCTCCTCGACGAAATACCTCGCGGGCGAGGCGCTTGTCCTAGCCGATATCATCGACACGGTTTTTGGCGAAGCACCCAGGATTGCAATCCTCACCCTGCTCGGCGTCTTCTTGGCGATGTTTTTGCTCCTCGGCAATCTCCGGGAGACATGCATCGCAATTATACCTGCAGTCATGACCATCGTCTTTGTGCTAGGCATCCTTCCGATGACGAACGTTCAGGTCGACTATCTCAATATGGTTATGCTGCCGGTCCTCTTTGGCATTGCAGTCGATGGCGGCGTCCACCTGGTTACCCGTCTACGTGACCCGGAGGCCACCTTGAGCGAGTCCTACACTGAGACCGGGCGCGCCATCATTGGTGCGATCCTGACCTCGGGTCTGGGCTTTGCAGCCATGTGGCTGACCGACCACCCAGGTCTACATTCACTGAGCGCACTGACCCTGATTGGTCTCGGTGTAAATTTACTTGCTTGCTTACTGGGGCTCCCCGCGATACTCGCAGCGCTGCAACGTAAGACACCAAGGGAAGAAGTATGACATCACTCTGGAGTCTGGCTCTGGTCGCCTCTCTGGCATCATCCCCCCAAGCTTTGACCACATCGCTCTTTGAAGAGGCCGCTCAAATCAAAGCGCCGCCGGCTACCGGTGCACTCTCCAACGCAGATCAAGCGTCCAATCAGAAGGCCTTTGCGAAGCTCGATACGATGATCGACCTCAACGCCTTCGCCGCATCGATCATGCAGCCCCATGCGAAGCACTTCTCAAAAAAGGACCTCAAAGCCATCAAGGGTGACTTTGCCGAGACAGTCCGCCTCATCGGCTTTCCGCGCGCGGGCGACCTCCGCGGTAAAGCGACGATCGAGATCACTGGCACCCAGAAGGTCAAAGGTACCACGCTGGTTACGGTCTTCGCCGATATCCCGTCTGAAGAGCTCGAGGTCGAGCTGATATTTCATTGGAGCAATGGCAAGAGCCCCCGCGTCGTTGACCTCAGCATCGATGGCTCATCCCTGGTCACCGATTACCGCAATCAGTTTGGCCGGATCATCGCCAAAGAAGGTGCGAAATCTCTCCTCGAGAAAATACAAAAAAAGCTCGCGACCCTTCGCCAGAAGTATGGGGCATAGTACAACGTCCGTATGACCACGTCGCTCCTGATTTCGCTCTCCCTTCTCATCTCATCTCCAACTCCAACGTCGCTTGATGAGGACGCCTGCATCCAGCGGGTTCTTGAGAAGCACGCCGACCTCCGGGTTGCCGACCTGCAAATTGAATCCGCGCGGACAAAGCTCAAAGAACTGGAGAGTACCTTCTACCCAAAACTTCAGGTCACCACCTGGGTCGCGCCGATGTTTCGAGTCAGTGGCAATGCACTCGAGCCAACCGTCGATTATGAGTACGAGAGCCTCAGCGACTGGGGACCATACCTTCATTTCGAGGCTCGACTGGTCCAGCTTCTCTCGACCTTTGGACGCTTCGATACATTGAAGGAAGCCGCCGAGCTCAACACCAAGGTGGAAGAGGCCAAGCGCCAGCTCGTGGAGACGAGCCTTCTCACCGAGACCCGTCGCTTGATCCTCGCCTATCGACTCGCGCTCAGTCTAGAAAAGACCGTCGGAACGATTTTGGAGACACTCGACAAAGCCCTCGACTACGCCAAGCCCGCCTACGCGGAGGGGACCGGCGCAGTGACGACAATCGATCTCTCCCGCCTGGAGTTCGGTAAGAGCAAAGCGCTCGGCTTCCAAGCAATGCTCGAAGAACAGACGCAGCTGGTCGAACAGGGCCTACGTTTTTTACTTCATGCCCACAACCACGAAGAGCTCCAATTCAGCTTCGATAAGCTCCCTCGCCTTCGGTCGATTGAGGCTCTGCCCAGCACCGACACGCTAATCGAGCGGGCCCACCGAGGCCGCCCAGAATGGTCGCAGCTCCGCAACGGACAGCGCGCCTATCAAAATCTGGCTGAGGTCGAACGTCAGAATCTCTACCTTCCCTACCTATTTATGGCCGGTGAGTTCAGCGCTGACTGGACCCCGATGCGTGATAATAGCGAGAACCCGTACCACTTCGACCCCTACAATGGCACTTGGGGTGGTCTGGCTTTGGGCCTCCGCTGGGATCTCGACTGGGCCGGCTCTGCAGCTAGGCGCGAGGGCTGGGAGCTCGAGCGAAGCAAGCTCGAAGCGCTTGAAATCAAGCTCGCCTCCGGGATTGAGGCCGAGATTCTCGCGCTGGTCACCCAGGTAAATCAGGCGAAAAAGCGAGGCGATATCATTCGCTTAGGTGGAAGAGCGGCGCGGAAGTGGATGCTCTCAGCCTCAGCGGGTTTCTCACTTGGTACGGCTTCGGCCCGAGATCTGCTCGAGGGCGTCTTGGCCTTCAGCGAGGCGAAGCTTGGCGAGGCATCTGCGACCTACGCACTCCTCGTCGCACGGGCCGAGCTTGATCGCGCACTGGGCTTTCGCATTGAAAGCGATCGCGAGTAAGCGCTTCAACTGTCTTGCCCCCACCCGATTGATTTGCTAGGCGGCGCGCACTTCGAAAGCTAGAATGGGGGCCAGCATGTCGGTGGTAGATCGAAGACAGTCCACCCGCCGTAAGGTAGGAACAAAAGCAGAGTCAGACGACAACCGCAGAAAGAGCGAACGCCGCACCGGATCAGACCGGCGCGATACACCACGGGTGAACCTAGAGCTCTGGATGGAAGAGCTCAGCGGCGAGGACGTTTATTTCCGTCGTACCGGTAATGTCAGCATCGGCGGCGCTTATTTCGATACACCTTTCCCTTACGAGCCAGGCACCGAGGTCACGTTGAAGTTTGGGCTACCCGGGTCTCGAGAGATGGTTGTCGCGCGCGGCAAGGTTGTAAGCCGTGGACGCGGTCAGGATGGCCTCGGCATGGGCGTGAAGTTCATCAGCATCGAAGGCAACGGTCGCGACCGTATCCGCTCGTATATCGACAAGCTCAAAGCCTAAGTTGCAACCATCTAAGCTCTCGTAGATTCTATGAACGATGAGCGATCCCTCCAATCCATTCAAGTCCCTCGCGGATAGTCTACTCTCCGGCACACAACCGGAAACCGACGCGTCGTCTACCGATGTGGAGCAGCCTATCGCCGCTCTCTCGCTCGGTGAACGCATTGAGGCCTTCTTTAGTGCCGAACTCTTACACACACGACTCGCGGAGCTGGCGTCGATCGGGAGCCTCGAGGATGCACAGGCCAATGAGTTCATTTATGCGGCCGCCGAAGAAGATCCCGACCCACTCATACGCATTGCCGCGATGGTCCAGCTGCTCAGGCGCGAGACGGTTGATGACACCGGACCTCTGCTCTCTCTCCTCACCGATGAAGCCGAGAATCCTCGGGTCTACTCGCTTGGTTTAATGCTCATCGAAGAGCTGCCTAAGCCGCTCCTTGAGCATGCAATAAAAGAGCTCGAAGGCTCGATACCGGATGAAGCGGTCAATTGTGCAGCCTTGATTCAGCTGATCCGCGAAACGCATCCCGAGCGCCTGCCTCCACTTCTCGAGTCATGCATCGATGCACTCGGCGGCGACCTTGAAGCACTGGACGAAGAGGTTTGGGATGAGCTGGTAGTTTCTCTGGCGAGCGAAGCTTCCGAGCTGACGACAGTGAGGAATCGTGTCCAGGCGGGCTTAGACAAATTGCCTAACGACCATCCGAGGCGTCTGGAGTTCACCTGACTTCAGCCAGATCACTACGTTCGGCTACCCGCATCGCCCCAACCTAGCTTTGACCGCAAGGTCTCAAAGTAAGAGCGCCAAGGAACATGCAGTAAGCGCAACGGCAGCTTCGCATCCTGCACGATGAGCTCATCTCCCGGATGAAAGTCGTAACCCTTCTGGCCATCAAAGGTGATGAGGACCTTCGATTCACTTTCAACCTGAAACGATAAGACGGATGCGGCGTCAACAATGAGCTGACGCTGTGTCAGCTGCTGCGGTGATATGGGAGTCACAGCAATCGCGTGGATCCCAGGTGTCAAAATCGATCCGCCGGCGGCGAGAGCATACGCCGTTGAGCCGGTTGGTGTGGCTGCAATGACTCCATCACCACGAATTCGGGTTACCAAGCTGCCCTGACTAAAAATCGCGTACGTTGCCAGCCGTGCAAGTGCGAAATGGGAAAGCACGACTTCGTTGAGAAGGACTGCCTCATGTGAGATCTTATCCCCACGTTTCACATAGGCCCGAAGTCGCATACGGTCATGAAAAGGCAGTTCACCGGCAACTGCGGCTCGAAACCCCTTGCCTAGCTCATCCAGCGCAACATCGGTCATGAAACCGATCGTCCCGATATTGATTCCCAAAACTGGAACGACCCGTTCCTGCAATAATCGAGACGCGTGGATCAATGTGCCATCACCACCCAACACGACCACCAGATCCGTCACATACTGAAACTCACTGGGCTCAACCCGCTTAATCGTGGAGGGAAGTTCTTCAATCGCATGGTAGCCGATCGATTCCGCGACAAAGTCGTACTCGGGGTGCTGCTCCGTCAGGCTCTTCAGCGCCTCAACCGCCTCGGGCGCATTGGGCTTCACGACCACACCAACGGTCTTGATTTGCTGCTCGACGCTCTTCGTCTCCGACACCATAGACTTAACTTTAGCCCGAATCTCCCTCGAAGGTGAAGGATAAAC
>JAYYQC010000155.1:0-15796 GCA_036128675.1 Myxococcota bacterium
CATGAAACTCGCCAAAGACTCGACGAGGAGCGCTGAACGTTATAGTCCCCCACGTCATGACTTCGAGTTACTCAACAAACGATGTGTCGCGTCTCGCCCGAATTTCGCCGAACCGCGTCCGAGATTATGCCCGTGCTGGCCTGGTGGGCCAAACCGAGACCCCCGCCGTTCCTCAGCAGCGCCGTTACAGCTTTGATTTCCGAGATGTGATGGTCCTTCGCATGGCCAATGAACTTCTTGAGAGGGGAATCGCATCTGCGCGGGTTCAGCGCGTGCTTCGTGCCGTGCGTGAACAGCTACCCGAGTCTCTGCCTCTCTCCGGTCTTCGCTTAGTCGCCCTCGATGATCGTATCCTCGTGCGCTCGCAAGGTCGTACCTGGGAACCTGAGTCAGGTCAGTTCATCCTGTCCTTTGACGTGGCGGAAGACGAGCAAATCGCCCTAGAGCTCCCAGATGAACTACCCGACGAAGAGGATATCGAATCCCTGCTCGCCAACGTCCAAGAAGACGACCCGATCGGTGCGGCAGAGGCCTGGGTCCAAGTGGGTATTGCAGTCGAAGAAGACGAGCCTCAAAAGGCATTTGATGCCTATCTTCATGCCATCGCGTCGAATCCTGAGCATGGCGAGGCCTATATCAACCTCGGTCGTCTCTGCTCCACCGCGGGTGAGACGCAGCGCGCAGCAGCCTATTTCCGAGTCGCGAAACTACTCTCGCCCGATCAGCCAGTCGCCCATTTCAATTACGCTGTCACTCTTCACGACCTAGGCCGCCAAGACGAGGCTATCGATGCGTACCGAGAAGCGGTGAAGCTCGACCCACACTTCGCCGATGCTCACTTCAACCTGGCGGTTCTCTACGAGCAGCGTGACGAGCGAGACCTCGCTGTGGAACATATGGCTACGTACCGAGAGGTTTCAGGCGACGCCGATCTAGAAAAGTGATGTCACCCTAAAACTTTTCATTGACGTATCGGTACCAAAATTGCTAATAACTCGCTCACCCGCCGTCGAGGCGGAGCCCAAATGGGGCGGTAGTTAAGTTGGTTATAACGCCGGCCTGTCACGCCGGAGGTCGCGGGTTCGAGTCCCGTCCGCCCCGCCATTTGAGCTTTTAAACGTCCCGAATGGGACGTTTTTTTTTGCCCAAAACACGGGGCACTGCACCCAACCCAAAGACAGTCGAAAAGCTTAGGCAGGTCGAGCGATAGAGCTGAGGCACATCAAGTCCTCTTGTAGCGATGGTAGGAACGCGGAGGGAGCCGGCGAGCTCGCCCGTTAAGGCAGCAAAAAAGTCAATTGTATAAAATGATTGCGGCCTGCGAGTAACGGAGCCGATAGGACTACGAGAGAACTTGAGACGAAACCCTTATTGAACGATGATCGAGCCCTTCATCATATCCATGCCGCATGCGAACCCAATGGTTCCTGCAGCTTTGGTTGTAATCGCAACCTCGACTGGTTGGTTCAGAGGCAGGGTCTTCTTGATGCCATAGTCAGGAAAAACAATCTCTTCACCACACCGGCTCTCGGACACGCGCGTGAAAACAAACTTAAGTTTCTCGTTCGCCTTCGCCTGCACCGCATCCGGTGCATACGACATCTTCTCGACCGTCACCGCAATCTCACGTGGCTCAACCGGCTTCGGCGGCTCAGCTTCTTTTTTCGAACATCCGACGACCAGGAGAGACAAGCCCAGAAATAAAACACTCAACAAACGAATCATCTACGTCATCCTTCAGACTGTTAGAGAATACTACGCCCGTTTTCACAGAGTCATCGGTTCTCTGCAAGCGTAAAGAGCCTTCGCAAGAACCCCGGCCCCCCCCTAAATTGGTGCGAATGTTCCCCATTGGTGTGACGAATCTCACAAATCTGCGCCCAAACTCTTTTCGCGCCTCAGGAGAGCTGCTAGTGGCTCACTGGGGACAACTTAGTAAACGATTTCCTTTGCTTGGGGACGATAAATGACACAGTGGAACCACGCTGATGGCGCTGCACCTATGCAGCCAATGAACGGACGCACCATCTTTGCATTGCATGAGACGAACCAGTGGGCCTCCCTTAGACGCGAGCTCGGTGAACGCTACTACCTCCAGTGCGTCGACCTACCCAAGCTCTGGCTTCTCGCCATTAAGGAAGTCCAAGCCACGGCACATCTTATCGCCGTATCGACCCTCAACCGATGGTTCGGCAAAGAAGGTGCCGCTCAAGTCGACCTACCCGTCTTGGATGCCAGCGAAGTTCCACTCATCATCATTCGGGACGAGGCCATCGAAGCCCAGCTCGACCCGATCCTCAATCTCGCTGACGCGATTTTAACCACCCCGGTAGATGCAATGCGGGTGGCTACAACTATCGGAACGCTCTGTGCATCGAAAGCACCCTTTGACGACTATCCCATAAGGTCGATGCAGCCTGAGCGGCGCTCTGAGCAGCGGATGCCCATTACATTTCCAGGGCGCGTTCACGCGGGTACGCGCATCCTCAAGAGCACCTTTCGAGACCTCTCGCGCGGCGGAACCTTGCTTGAGCTCGATGCCGATACCGGCGCGCTCGAGACCGACCAAGTCATGCTTGAATTTGAGACGGCTTGGGGCATGTTTCATTCCCGCGCCCATATCGTCGATGGAGATCCGATCAAGAAGCGTTACCACGTCAAATTTGAGAATACGCCCGAGACCGCCGACCGCGTGCTGAAGCTCTGGTTTCGAAACTCTACGTCCCGAACTGGTACGAAGCTTTCATAAATACCCGCTGGACCAGCTCGCCTCCGGCAGACTCCAGTCGGTAACCGAGAAATCCGATGAACCCATTCACGGGACGATGGGTACCCAAGAGGTCAGCCGACCAGGTATCGTCGCCCAAACTTCGCTGGTAAATCACGCGAAGCGAATCATCGCGGTTCATATACCACTCACCCAAGCCCACAATAACGAGGTCTTCGCCGAGAAGCTCGTTCGTTTCATCGAAAAGCGCGCGGCCCCTACCTCCCCCTGCAAGAAGAATGGAGGGCAGAGGTCTCGCCTCAAAACCAGCTTCATAATCAATCGACCGACCTAGGAAAGGCGCGCGTCCATCAAGGATATCGTCATCCCGGATAATGCTGGTGCCGAACTCCACACTTGTCCTTAAGTTCAACCACGGCGTGACCTGAGAGCCGATCGCAAGATCTAGCCGCTGAGGCAATAACCACTCGTCGCTTGTCTCAATCAGCTCAGGACGAATCTCATACTTTGTAAAAGTCCAGAGATGCCCTGCCCAACGAATATAAAAGTTACTTCCCGCGAAATGCTCAATCGCTTTACCCGACTCCTCGAGGTAGGAAGAGACGTAGACCCCGGGACTACCGAAGTTCATCCCGCCGACATCACGAAAATAGAGGTCGAACTTGGTCATTATCTGGTGGTAGCCAAGGCGAGGAATAAAACCGGCCTCTGCCCGAAACTCCTCCGCGATGTACTCATGCTTTGCGAACCAGCGATAATCACCATCGTTGTATTGAACGAAAAGGCGATCTGCCCCGCCGAACTCGCGGCCCTCATCCTCAAGTGAGAGTGAGCTACCTAGGAGTTCCCATTGCATCGACCACTCGCGGCTGGGTCGGTAGCTCCCATCAAAGCCGATTACACCGTTGTAGCCGAGCATCTCGCCATCGGAGAGCCAGAGTCGGTCGATATAAGTCGCCCCGAGTCGTCCATCTTCAAGCGTCTCCTCGAAGCGGGCTAAGTTTGTGAGCGTCTCCGTCGCGTTGAGTGCGTCAACCCGTTCGTCGGTGATGCTACCCTGAGGCTCGATGTCGTAAGCACTCAGGCCTAGTATACTTGAGCTTCCGCGACGATGACGAGCCTGGAAGCCCACAAGAGGTAAACCAATCGAGCGGGTATAAAATATATCGATCCGTCCAGGCACCAACGCCCCCACTCGGGTGAAGAAGGGCCGCTTCTCCGGATAAAAGAGCGCAAAACGCTCGTTGAGACCAACCTGAGGAACATCCGCCTCAACCTGAGAAAAGTCCGGATTCATCGCGAACTGGATATCGGTGTGATTGCCCAACATCACACTTCCGCTGAGCCCAACGCTGGATGCGGTCTCGCAGGTAACGAAGCGACCCCGCTCAAACGCACTCTGACAGTCCGCGGCAGGCGTCTCGTCACTCCAGGCGGTTGTCAGCGACGGAAGCATACGCAGACTTAGTTCTGGTACCGACTCGAGGCTTAGGTCAACATACCCAACGCGGGCGACCTTATTGCGCTGCCCCACATCGACCGGAAAGAGGCTGATCCGTTGCTCCTCTTTCCAGAGCCTGGTCAAAATATTGATGCCCCAGGTTCCCGCAAGAGATGGGATGCTCAGCTCCTGCAGCGGGATCTTAAATTCGGCGAACCAGCCATCATCGAATGAGCGGGTCGCAACATCCGCGAGGGAATCCCACGCATACGATTCATTTTCTGGGGCCAAGATCATCGCATCTTGAATCACACCAGACGGATTGGTTGCAAAACGAAAGGCACGTTCGCCTTTACCGGCTGGGTCAATGATCAAGATGACCTCGTCCCCGGTTGGGATTTCGTCACGCCGACCAACCGGTCCCAAGAGCGGACGCGGGGTCGCGAAGACAACACGCACTCCTACCCAAAGGTAGCGCTCGTCGACCGCCCAGACTGTCAAGGAGCGACCTTCGGGCTCAAGCCCCGGTGCCGGCGCAAAGACCGAGTCACCGACCATGGCGACCTCATTGAAGTTTGCAATCTCTCTCGGCTCTCCATCCATCTCAATGGCCGAACCTAGAGGCTGAAACGGCGATGCAGCGTGGAGCATAAGGGTGAGAAATGAACCAACAACAAACATGGCATCCTACTCGTAATTTAACGTTGTCTTGGGCTAGAGCCTCCTAACGACTCCATGCCCCAGATGCAAACCGCTGGGCGAAGACTAAGCATCCAAATTGAGCCTCTCAAGAGGTTGAGACAGTGTGTCCTGTAAAATACAACAATTTGGTAACCTTTAGGGGATTCTCTGACCTAAATGTAGATCCCCTGACCCTCCTCCTAAGGAAAACCCTGAGAAATCAATCAACTCAAGTTGGCACGACAGTTGCGTAACACATTGTGTCAAAAACGAGGGAGTTCCCTCAAACCGGAGGATACCAACTTATGAAAACATTCATCCCCACAGCGCTCGGCGTTTTACTGATGGGCTCGACTGCCATGGCAGAGAGTACCCTTGAAGTAAGCGGCTTTATCGATGGGTCATACACTTATTTCAAAGACATGACCGAAGGCGCAGAAGGAGACAAGAATGGACAGATCGGCATCGACCAAGTTGAGGTCGACTTTATCGCTAAGCCGGGCGAAAACTCTAGCGTTCGCGCAGACTTCGAATATTTCGCTGGTGGCGCGCTCGGTCTCGAGCAAGCATTTTGGGATTACACCTTCGCAGAAGGATTAACTCTCACCATGGGACGTATCAATGCACCGATCGGTGTCGAAGCGATCGATCCTACCGATATGTATCAATACAGCTATGGCCTTCTCTTTAGCTACGCTTCTCCAAGTAACCTTGACGGTGTCTTTTTGACCTACGAGGTCAGTGGCCTCACCGCAATGGTTTGGATGAGCAACGATTGGGAAGCTTTCAAGCAAGCAGGCAGCACGAAGTCGTCTTTCGGTAGCCGCGTAGCATATGCAATCAACGACAGTAGCAGCGTCGGTGTTGCAACAACATACAACGCGGAAAGCGAGCACCTCATGGTTGATACCGATATCGTCTTCGGTTTCGGTAGCACCACGCTCTTCCTTGAAGGGAACTACAATGACTTCTCGTCGGCTGACGAAGACGAAACCACTGGTTTCCTCGTCAAGGTAAACCAAGGCATCACCGACGATGTGAGCGTTACCGGTCGATTCGACTACCTCGATGGATTCATCTTTGAAGGTCGTATGTCAGCTACCGCAGCAGTTCTTGCTCCTGTAACCGATGGTGTCGGATTCACCGGCGAGATCCGTTACGACATGGGTAAAGAAGGCGGTGTTGAAGTCGATGGCCTCGCAATGGCTCTCGAGTTTATCGCAAGCTTCTAACTCTTAGTGTTCTGTGGGTCTTGGGTGAGAGAGGCATCGCTGCTACTCTCTCACCCATGTACCTTCGTTTCATAATATTTCTATCATTTACTCTCGCGGCCGTGTCTTGCAGTGAACCTAAACCTGCACCTAAGACGCTTAGTCTCTCCATCGACGCTTCAAAGCCCACGCCGTGTACACAGACCGGCTCGTGCGCCAAAGCCTGTGATGCGGCGGATGGCCAGGCCTGCTTTGAGTTCGCAATGCAGAAAGCTCAACAAGATGGTGCTCTCTTCGACCCGGCAAAACGAGAGAAGCTTAACGAAGCTCCTGAATTTCCAAGAGCTCTCGAGCTCCTAAAGCAAGAGTGTCAAAACGATACGATGATTTCCTGCTACCTCGCGGGTCAGCTCTGCTATATGGGGCTTGGGGGCTATCTTGATCAACTTTGTGCTTTATCTTCATTCGAGAAGAGCTGCCTCGGTGGTGTAATTCAGAGCTGCACCCAGCTGGGTAAGATTTACGAGAGCGGACGCTTCGTGGCGAAAGATACCAACAAAGCGATGCTCTATTTAGACGCCGCATGCAAGGCAGGCGATACGGCGGCTTGCCGTTAATCATTAAGTGGTTCGGCTATTCAATTCCCGCCAGCGCTCTTTCAAAATGAGGTAAGACCGGCTCTCCGCGCGGAATGTGAAAAGCACGCCAGCCAATCTCTTTTGCCGCGGATATATTCTCCGGCGTATCATCAAAGAATAGTATCGATGTTGACTGAGCCCCGACGCGCTCTTCGAAGCAGCGGTAGGCGGAGACATCAGGCTTGAGGATCCGTTCGCGGTGGGAGTAAACGCGATATTCTGCCGGAAGATGCTCGAAGAAGCTTAAGGATTCAAACTGCTCAACGTGCAACTCGCAGGTATTTGAAAGCACACCGAGTCGATAGCAATGTGCCTTGCACAGTGCGACGAGGTTGTCTGCATCGGGCTTCTTACCGACAATGATACCTTCTTCAATCTTGTCCCAGTCCGATTCAGTGAAGCCAAAACGACCAGTGGCACCCACCAATTGCTCTCGGGTTTCTTCCCACGAATAAAGGCCGCGTTGATAAGCCATATTCAATCGACCAAGCTCTGGAAACACATCTTCTGGCAATACGAGCCCCCTAGCGTTCGCGTCGCAGAGCTCCAAACGTTCTTCCAAAGTATGAAGGATTTCCAAGAGAATGCCCCCTAGATCAAAGCAGACCCAGAGAGGTTTTTGGTTCATGCCCATATCAACTTCCTTATCCACGTGAGTCCCGCCAAGACACGTCCTACCATAAATGCGCTCAGGCCGATAACGGCAAGAAGCAGTCCATCGAGTGGCACGGCGCTTCCGGCGACGGCGGTGCAAATTGCTCCAAGGCCAACCATCTTGATCAGAATAGCTCCGTCGGCAAATGCGACTGAAAGCCCATCCAAAACATAGGCGATCCCACCAATGAAGAGAATCCCGGGAAGATAATTTACGATGGTCAGAGATGCTGCGATGACAGCTTCATCAGCTGTGATCATTGCATGAAGCGATTCGCCACCGATGATAACCGACACGCCTAAGCAACCACCCAACCCCGCTGAAATTGCAACAACGTTGAAGACCCAACGTTTAAAAGCGACGATATCCAGTGCTTTGCGCGCCTGCGCGGCAACTCCTTCGACTCCATGAGCAAGGCCATCGAGAAAGTAAGATCCAAATGCGAGCCAACGTAACCAAATAGTCAGCGCAGCCCCCTCAACTTCGCCTTCACCCAAAGCTGTGTATTGTGCCCACAAAAAGACCCCCTGCATAAGCCATGTTCTCAGGATCAAGAGACCATTAAGATGCAGCGACTTGCGAATCCTGCTCTTCCATCCCGCTTCAAATGCTTCGCGTACATCCTTCAATCCCAACTCCTGACGAAGGAACCGCATGCCTATCAGCACACCGAATGTCTGGCTGAGAACCGTCGCCAGCGCGACGCCCTCGGGACCCAGCTGAAGGAGCTCGACCGCCAAAATATTGAGGCCAATATTACTTCCATGCACAACCAATGCGTGTAGCAAGGCTGTTTTTCCTCGCTCGGTAGCGATGAAATAGCCGACGATGACGAGATTCAGCATCGCCATCGGAGCGCCGAGGATTCGAACCTCAGTGTAGGACCAAAACCCATCAACAAGCAGCGGAGGCACACCAATAAAGGTGCGCCCAATCATATAGGCACATCCAATACAGAGTGACGCGCCGAGCGCAAACGTGAGTGCGAAAACCAACTGTTGCCGGTAAGCGTGCTGCTCGCGCTCAGCCAACCAGTGTGAAAGCCAAGCAGTCGTCCCCATCCGCAAAAATCCGAAGGATAAGTAAGCAATGTCGAAATAATTTGCCGAAAGGCCGACCGCCGCCACAACATTGGTTGAGCTTTGTCTACCGAGAACAACGATATCAGAGAAGCTCGCGAGAGGCTGCAAGAGCCCCGCGAGACAAGCAGGAATGGCAAGCGCCCAGAAGCGCTTAATATAATTGGAGGGTGAGGAGGCGCTGCTCATGATAAGCGCGCCTTACACTTCAGAAGCAGCTCTTCGCAACCAACGCGTTACTTACGCCGCTTAGCAATCGGCTTCTTTGCAACCTTCTTTGAAGACTTAGAGGTCTTCTTAGCCGGTGCCTTCTTAGCTACCGCCTTCTTCTTGGCCGGTGCCTTCTTTGGTGCAGCCTTCTTCTTGGCTGGAGCCTTTTTAGCTACCGCCTTTTTCTTAGCCGGTGCCTTTTTAGGTGCGGCCTTTTTCTTGGCTGGTGCCTTCTTAGCTACCGCCTTCTTCTTGGCCGGTGCCTTTTTAGCTGCTGCCTTCTTCTTAGCCGGTGCCTTCTTAGCCGCTGCCTTCTTCTTGGCTGGAGCCTTCTTAGCTGCTGCCTTCTTCTTAGCTGGAGCCTTCTTTGCTACCGCCTTCTTCTTAGCCGGAGCCTTCTTTGCTGCAGCTTTTTTCTTAGCTGGAGCTTTTTTGGCTGCCGTCTTTTTCTTGGCAGGAGCCTTCTTCTTGGTTGCTTTCTTGCTCACTGATTCCCCCTTGTCAAAACTTCTCTCATTGAGAGAGCATTCCGAAAAAAGGCCCGTTTCCTCTTATGCGCATTTCACGTCGACGATAGGGGAACGTAACCAAACCTTCAGGCATTCTCTTATACACTTGAGTCCAGCGCAACATCTACGCTCAATCCTTCAGACAACAAAAAAGGGGCGGTTGAAACCGCCCCTTTGATGAACTGCAGAATATACCAGTCTCTTATAGAGACGAAGGTACCAATACAGAATCAATCACGTGGATGACGCCGTTGCTGGTTTCCACATCGGCGGTCACAACACTTGCGCTTTCATTGATTGAAACCGCACCGTTGTTTACGACCAAATCAAGCTGCTGACCCGCTAGGAGCGAATCTACAGAACCCGTTGCAATCTCGGTTGAACGTACTGACTGGCCAAGAACGTGGTAGAGAAGAACGTCGCGAACTTGCTCAGTTGAGAGAGTTGCGATGGTTGAGTCGATCGCTTCGAATGCCGCGTCGACTGGTGCGAACACGGTGAATGCGCCGACGCTGTTGAGGGTCTGAGTTAGCTCAGTCGCCTCAAGTGCCGCTGCAAGACGGGTGAAGTTTGGATTGGTATTCGCAACAAGCGCGATCGTGTTGAGTACCACAATCACTTCGTCAAGGACGTGAATCACGCCGTTTGACGCGGTGACGTCTGCTTGAGCGACAGTTGCGTTACCGATGTGGACACCGTTTGAATCGTTGACAACGAGTGCTTGTGCTCCTGAAAGCGTATCAACAGCAGTCGCACCGGTCGCGATATCCGATGACAGAATGGTTCCAGACACAACGTGGCTGGTTAGGATTGTGGTCAACAATGGAACGTTGTCCAAGATTGCTGCCAACTGGTCCTGATCCAAAGCAGCGAATGCCGCATTGGTTGGTGCGAATACGGTCAAAGCGTCTTCACCGTTAAGCGCGGATACTAGGTCTGCCTTCTCAAGTGCAGTCACCAGGGTACTGAAGTCTGGGTTTGCAACTGCCTTCTCAGCGATAGTTGCTGGTGGTGTGATCACTGCGTCGATAACGTGGATAACACCGTTGCTGCATTCAATGTCCGTGATTACGACATTTGCATCCCAGAGCTTTACAGCGCCGTCGGCTAAGTCGATGACGATGTTGTCACCCTGCAACGATGCAGCCCAGGTACGCCCTTCTGCAATGTCGCCTGCGCGAACAACGCTACCAAGGACATGGTACTTCAAGATGTCTTGGAGAAGAGGCTTGTTATCGTCCTCTAAGAGGGTCTCGAGAAGCCCTTCTGGAAGTGCTGCAAAGGCATCGTCGGTTGGTGCGAAAACGGTAAAGGTACCTTCGCCTGCAAAAACATCCACCAGCTCAGCTTGCTGTAGAGCCGCCACAAGCGTGGTGAATCGGCCGTCAGCCGCCGCGGTTTCCGCGATTGAAAGAGCTTCGGTTTCAGTGTTGGTGTCGCCACCGGTGGTTGCATCTGGTTCGTCTGTCGTGTCCCCACAAGCAGCGAGACCACCTACGAATAGAGCGCTGATAAGCGCGCGTCGCATAATATCTAGTTTCATCACTACAATCTCCTTGAGAGCAAAAGCCGCCTTCGACCCTTTCGAAGACGTAGGTCAAAGCTATGCAGCGAAGGTTGGCTTTCAAGGTAGGCTAGTTTTTACTGTATTCTTTCTGAATACGGGTTAGCGGGCCCGGTGAGGACGGAACGTTGAGACCCCGCTCCAAGCACGCTCAGCGGTTGGTGCTTCTACATAACGCTTCAAAGCGAACTCGACCGAGTGAAAGGCCAGATCCTTCCAAGGAATGGTATCCAACGCGAAAAGCTCAACCTCCAGACTTTCTGGACCCGGTGCAAACTCAGCGGTCTCAAGAACTGCGTGGTAGAGCATGTAGACCTGATTGATGTGAGGGATGCTGTAAATCGTATGAAGATGGCCGAGAGTTGGTTTGGCACGCGCCTCTTCCCAAGTCTCACGCAGTGCGCCTGCCTCCGCAGTCTCGCCGTTCTCCATAAAGCCTGCCGGCAGAGTCCAGAGCCCAGACCGAGGCTCAATCGCCCGTCGGCAAAGCATGACCTGGTCTTCATAGGTCACCAAACAACCAACGATGATGCGAGGATTTTGGTAGTGCACGATATCGCAACTGGTGCAGACGTATCGGTCTCGGTCATCACCAGGTGGAACCATCACCGCTATTGGCTGGGCACAGATCGGACAATATTTCACCGCGGACTCACCTTTCGTACGCTCACACCCAAATTCCATTACACGAATTTGAAGAGAATCACACCCTAACTATAAGAGTCTCTCTACCTACTTGCATCCCTGGTTCGAATCGACTTTCATAGGGATGTCCCAGTGTGTGCAAGGAGGAATTTGCTAACAATGAAGCTCTCCAAGCTTTGCTTTCTCATAATCTTCGCGACAATCCTCACCGCCTGCGCAACTGCGGGCAGCCCCGATGCAGATCCTTTCGAGGCTTCGATGAACCGGAGTACAGCGGCCCCCACCGAAGGTACAAAAGAGGACATTATTGCATCGCTTCAAATGAAATTACCGGAAGTCATTCAATGTTACGAAACACAGCTGGAGAAAGACCCTACTCTCTCCGGACGTCTGGAAATCGAACTCGAAATCGGTGGGGATGGTGCTGTCTCTCGAGGTCAGCTACTCGTGAACGAAGTAGGATCGCCTCTCCTTGAGGTTTGCATCGTCCGAACGCTCACCGCCTGGACATTTCCCCCACCACCTAACCGGGAGCCCTTGATGCTCCAGATACCGTTCGACTTCACGCCATCGAAAACCCCAAATTAACCGGGAAGAGCTTAAGGCAGACTCTATGCACGACGACACGATGGACGATGAGCTCGCCTTTGCCGAAGAAGATGAGCTCGCTTTCGCCGACGAGGGTGCGTCGGAGGAAGGCTCGGATGAACGCACTTTAAGTCCATGGAAGATTCTTCTCGTCGATGATGAGCCCAATGTTCATCAGGTAACCAAGCTCGCGCTTGATGACCTGAAGGTCGACCACCGAGGAGTGGAGCTTATCTCTGCCTTTTCTGGGCAAGAAGGTAGAGCGCGCTTCGAAAGTGAAGATAATATCGCCCTTGCTATCGTCGATGTCATTATGGAGACCGACACCAGCGGCCTCGAGCTCGTCGAATATGTTAGAAACGAACTCAAGAATAAGGCGACCCGTCTTATTTTAAGAACCGGCCAACCCGGGCAAGCTCCTGAGCGGGATATCGTCCAAAAATACGATATCAATGACTACAAGTCCAAAACGGAACTAACTTCCTCGCGTCTATTTACGAGCGTGGTCGCATCGCTGAGAGGTTACCGTGACCTCATCGAACTCAAGCGGCACAGTGAGGAACTCTCGAAGATAAACCGAATGTCACAGAGTCTCTACCAACTCACGCGGGTAGATTCATTTGCGTCCACCATGGTCGACCAGCTCCACAGTACCTTCAACTTTTCAAAAGACACACTCGTACTCGAAAGACGACGGAGCAATCCAAACCGACTTTCTGTCCTTGTCCAAAACTTTAGCCTCCTACCCCCCGTCGCACCTCTCATTGATGCCGAAGTGCTCTGTGCGGAAATCCCAAGTCTGAGGTTATTTCTCGAGTCGAAAGACGCCATCCACGTCGACGGCCCTCTCTTTATGACCCGTCTACAGAGCGAGGAACGCGAGCTTATTTTCATCCATCATCAAAGTGCGGATGTCGACGAGCTCAACGAGGAAAGTATCTCGCTTCTGATCCAACAGTTGGAAACCGCCTATGCCAACACCACGCTTTATGACGACCACCTCGAGCTCAACCTGGCGATGGAGCGTTTTGTCCCTGACTCAACCCTCAAGCATCTTGAGCACCAATCGATCACCTCTGTAGACATTGGTCAACGGGCAACGGTGACAGCCAGCACCCTCTCATTGGATATCCGAGGCTTCACATCCCTCTGCGAGAAACTGACATCGAACGACTCATTCCGGCTTATCAATGCACTTCTAGCGTTGCTGGGACCGGTGATCGAGCGCCACCACGGTAGTATTTTGAAATTCGTTGGCGATGGTATCATCGCAATGTTTTCTCGCGGCGAAGATCATATTCAAGATGCCGTAAAGTGTGGAATTGAGCTCGCGGAAGTAATTCGTGCGTTCAATGCTACCGCCCCCGAGCATCGCGCCGAGTCACCTAAACTCGATGAACCCATTCGAGTTGGTATCGGGGTCCATACTGGTCAGGTGCGTTTGGGAACGGTTGGTGCGGCCTCACGTATCGATGTATCCGTCAGGGGGACCAGCGTTGTCATGGCGGAGCTACTTCAAACGTTGACGAAGCCATTTGGTATCACTCTCTTGATTGATGATTCCTCTGCGAAACATCTTACAGGCGCTGTACAGCTCAGAGATCTAGGGAGTTCTAGTTCGTTCCAAAAGCAACGAATCAATCTCTACCAGGTCATTTCCGCTGAAGACGCGGTACTGCGCGCAAAGATCGTTGAACACCTTGAGTCTTTCACGTCGGCGCGTCAGCGACTTGAATCCGGTCAGGTCGAAGCCGCTGCATCCGACTTTGCGTCACTTCGAGACCACCTTAGCGAAGACCCCGTTTTTCGCCACTTTGAGATGCGCGCCGAGATAGAACTCAATAATCGGCGTAAAGCCTAGTTTACCCAACCTCGCTAAGCGAGGTTGGGAACTCAATGGAAACGATACAGCCGCTTCCCTCCGAACCATCAATACTCAGCGCCCCGCCTAACTGGAAGGCAACGAGATTGAATACTTCGGTCAAGCCTAAACCAATTCTTCCTCTGCCACGTTCCGTTGTGAAAAAGGGCTCCAGAACCTGACCTAGGTTTTCTGCAGCTATCCCTCGGCCGAGGTCTTGGATCTGAATAAAGCAACGTGTCTCTTTACGAAGAGCGCGTAAAACAATCTGCCCCTGTCTGTCATCAGCCAATCCGTGGATAAGCGCGTTCTCAACCACCTCCATTAAGACTGAGTGCAGAATACCCAGACGCTGAGAGACCTCGATTGGCTCAAGACAATCGACGACCCACTCGATGTCATAATCGCTCCAATCTTCTTTAGCGCGTACTCTATCGCGAACCTCTTTCAAGAGGTCGCCCACCTCGAATACCTCGATATCAGCTCTGTCTTGTGTCGCGGAGATGGCTTTAAATCGTTCAATCAGTTGCGCCGCACGCTGAAGACTCTTCTCGGAGAGCTCAGCACTCTCGACGAGCCTGCGCAAATCATCGACGAGCATCGACCTCTTCAATGTCTTATCGGCAACCGCTTGACTCAATACCCTCAAGCGTTCGTCAACAACCGAATTGGCCGTCGTTGCGATACCAATGGGCGTATTGAGTTCATGCGCTAGACCTCCAACCAGCTGCCCGAGAGACGCAAGCTTTTCGGATTCCACCAGCTTATCCTTGGCTTGTTCGAGTTTATCCAATGCTTCTTGGGCATCGTTGCCTCGTTTCGTAACCAGTCTTACGAGTCCGGCGCTGCGATAGACGAAGAGACCAAAGGTTAAGATGGTCACAAGCGAAACGACAAGAATGGGAAGCAGCGACTCACGGAGCCGGGCGTTGTATGTTGTCACGCGGTGGTCGGCCTGCACAATGCCAATAACTGTCCCGTCCTCACGCGCGATCGGTGCGGCCGCTGATATCCAGGTTCCCTCGGAATCCTCGTAAAGCCCGGACGAGGAGAGCTCCCCTTCGAAGGCCAAGAGCTGGAACGGTTGGGCTTTGTATCGATTGCCGACGAAGAACTCGCCCGTCTCAGGATCAACCTTATCCATGACCACAAAGATGAGTTCTCCTGTACGGTGATAATCAGGTGCTCGACGAAGCGTATAAATACTGCTCTCTTGTCCGCCTAAGTCTAATCCGTTGGCCGCAATCTCTAGTTTGGTTCGGATAAACTCAAACTCTTCTGGGTCGAGACGATATGAAATCTCGTCGATCAAGTCGTGCAAATCACCGGAGATTGTTGGCGCGAGTGTTGCGACTCCCGCACGCAGCTCTCTTTCAAAGATTTCTTCAATATTGGCACGTGCGGTGACAAAAGCGAGCCAGAAGGCAATCGCGAGAGTAATGAGGACCGCAATCGCAGAGCGCAATGGGATGACGGCCTGCTCTTCCCCCTCTTCCGATGTCTGCTTCTCTAACATGCAACCCCAGCATACCCCCGCAAAGCAGCCTTCGCAAAGCGATTGCCTCCTTGACCTCGAGAAGGCAATTGCGGACACTCCAGCATGCACAGACTCAGAAAACTCACTGTGGCTTTTGTTATTTCGGCAACGCTGACTCTCGGCGTCAACGTTGTCGGGGATGCATTTGCTTCGGGCAGCTACGCGCCCCCAAAAGTTCGGAATGCAGGTCAAAATGCGAAGATCGAGCTCTACCATTTGGGCAAACGTCTGGTCCTAAAGAGACTCAACCCGAGTGATGCGAAGCTCACCAAGGAGCAACAATCCGAACAGCAGGCACAGCTCGCGCGACTCAATACGCTCATACAGCAAAAGCACCTAAAGAGCGTTGCTCTGGGCCACCTGAGCGCCTTAAACGCAAGAGAGCTTAAAGCTGTCGTTCTCTATCTAACCACCCGCTACGGAGTAACAACACGATGAGACGCCATTCA
>JAYYQC010000156.1:0-18473 GCA_036128675.1 Myxococcota bacterium
AGGAGTTTT
The DNA here is from genome assembly GCA_036128675.1 of Myxococcota bacterium. Taxonomy (GTDB): domain Bacteria; phylum Myxococcota; class XYA12-FULL-58-9; order XYA12-FULL-58-9; family JABJBS01; genus JAYYQC01. Next base: position 10 of record JAYYQC010000156.1, read on the forward strand.
CATGAAGCTCAATCGGCGCGATTTCCTTAAAGGACTAGCGGCTTCAAGTCTGCTTGCGCCTTATAGCCGCGCGTTGGCAAACGGAATTCCATCAGAACCACCGAGTCGACTTGCGATATTCTTCTCGCCCAATGGCACCGTCCACCAGCACTGGCGTCCAACCGGGAGCACCTATCAGTTCGGATTCAACAGCGGCAGTATCCTGGAGCCTCTCTCGGCCATCCAAGACAAGGTGATTATCCTCGACGGCATCAATTTCGTGAATGCCACCAACCATGAAGGCGGCATGGCCGCGATGCTCACCGGCGGTGGCTCAGGCGGTGTGACCGGCGGTAAATCGTTGGATCAGTATGTCGCGGGGCAGCTCAACGCTGGCACCCGCTTTTCTTCGCTCGAGCTAGGTGTGCAGACGAGTCCATGGGGAGGCAGTACCCAGACCCGTATGTCGTATTCAGGCTCCGGTACCCATCTTACTCCCGACGATAGACCCAGCAGTGTCTTTGAACGCCTCTTCGGTGATCTCAGTGGTGACCAGACTGAAATCAATCGACTTCGGTCACGACGCCTCAGCGTCCTAGATTTGCTTCGCGACGATATAGCCTCGCTGAATCGACGCTTAGGCGCACGCGAGCGTCTTAAAATGGAGGCACATCTCGAATCCTTCCGACAAATCGAACTCAGCTTGGCCGAGAGCTCAGCCGGAGGATGTACCTATCCAACCGATACAGGGCCCACCGGTACCAATCAAAATGAGAATTATCCAACCGTTGGTAATTTGCAGATGGAGTTTCTCATCAGTGCGTTTGCGTGCGATATGACGCGGGTTGGATCCGTTCAGTGGTCGCATACGGTAAGCCCCACCGTGTTTACCTGGCTTGGCCACGGCGAAGGCCATCATGCTTTGAGTCATTATGCCGATGGGAATGCAGCTGGCGTTGCGCGTTTCGTCCAAGCGGAGCGTTGGTATGCTGAGCAGTTCGTACACTTCGTTCAGCGACTCGATGCCACGCAGGATCCCCTTGCCGAAGGCAGTTTGCTCGACAATACGGTGGTGCTCTGGTGCAAAGAGATGGGCGATAGCCGTCTGCATGACTGCAATGGCGTCCCTTTCGTTATAGCAGGTGGGGCACAATCCCCCTTTGAGCTTGGTCGTTATCTTCAGCTTGGTGGCGTGCCTCATAACAAACTACTAACCAGCATCTGTCGCGGAATGGGTCTTACCAACACCAGCTTTGGTGATCCCAATGTTCCCGCTGGCACACTTCCAGAGCTTATCTAGCAAGGAGATACCTGATGAAACACGCGACGAATCGAAGTCTACTCGTGCTTTTGCTCTTGGCGTTAAGCGTCGGATGCGGCCCTCAAGAGAGCTCGCAGTCCTCGCCCCCTGCGCAAGACTCGGCCGAACACAACGAGACCACGCCGACACCAGACCAACCAGAGGATAGACCTCAAGACGAAGTACCTACCAATGATGACGATGACCCCAATGACGTCACGGCTGACCCCGACCCAATAAACGGCGAGGAAGCGGATTCTGACGAGAGTCCCACCGATGTCTCCGATACCGAAGAGCCCGGAACTCCCGACAACGACCCAACCGCTCCGTCCAACCCAGTTGATGACGCACCCGAGGTGCCTATCCTCTCAGAGTGCGAAGAAGACTATCATTTTTTTGCAGATGAAGTGTGGCCATCGGTATTCGAGGCGCGCTGCTTAGGCTGTCACCAGTCCGGCTCGCTGGCCGAAGACTCAAGGATGGTCTTCACACCAAATCCAACCGCCACCCAGCATCTTGAGAATTTCAATGCGGCTTGGGTCATGGCGCTCTACCTCGAAGAGTATGAATCTCTTCTCCTACGCAAGCCAAGTGGACGCTCGGTCGAACCCCACGGTGGTGGTACGCTTCTCTCTACATCATCGCGGGAATACGCGCTCTTACAACAGTGGGTACAGCGTGCGCATGATGCGGTTCCATGTGGCGATGACGACAATCCACCGACTCAATCAGACCCCACCGACACAATCGACCCCACTGAACAGACCGAGATCGGTGATCCAGCTGGGGACAACGACACAGGCTCAGAAGTTGAGCCCTTACCGACACTTGCAGAACTTGCGCCCGGCCGACGACTTCTTCGACGGCTCTCGCACGCCGAATACGATGCGAGTCTACGAGCCATTTTGGGCGAATCGACCGATGCCGCCGCAAACCTGGCTGCCGACAATGTCGTCAACGGCTACACGAACAATGCAGATGCGTTAACCGTATCACCCCTTCTAGCGGCTCAATACGCAGAACTGGCCGAAGAGCTCGGGTTAAGAGTTGCGTATCAGAATACAAACTATCAAGCCTGTGTAGCGGTTGAGAGCGCCGGCACCTGTTTCCGGAATCTGCTCATAGAGCTCGGAACAAAGCTCTTTCGTCGCCCGCTCAAGAATGAAGAGCTCACCCGCTATTTCGATTTATGGTACGGCATCGCGCAAGAGGACGGAGAACTTGAAGGTACCCGCTGGGCGTTCACCGCACTGCTTCAGTCCCCTCATTTCCTTTACCGCGCTGAGCTCGGCTCTCAAGAAGACGGCGAATATAAACTTTCGCAATACGAGATTGCCTCACAGCTGGCTTTTAATCTCACTGGACTGCCGCCCGATACCGACCTGATGGACGCTGCCAGAGATGCTCGACTCACAACCGACAACGACCGGAGTATCGCAGCCACGCGACTGATTCAGTCAGCCGAAGGGCAGGCCCATTTTGGTCGTTTCTTGGCCGCATGGCTGGGACTCGAAAGTATCGAGACTGTCGCGCGGAATACCAGCCTCTATCCAGAGTTCACCCCTGGAATTCGGACCGATATGCTCTGGCAGACTCTGCAGACCGGGTCGACGTGGCTCGAGAGAGATGTAGCGTTTAGCGCGCTTTTCACAAGTCCGCTCTCTTTCATCTCCGATAGCCTCGCCGCGTTCTATGGGTTTGATGCAGCGACGACCACCCCAAACGCCCAAGGCTTGCGCGAAACAACCCTCCCCGCGAACTACCCGGCGGGCATTCTCTCGCACGGCTCGGTTCTCGCGACCTATGCGAAAGCCAGTGCTTCGTCACCTATTCATCGAGGCGTCTTGGTACGAGAGCGCGTGCTCTGCCAAGAGCTCGCCCCACCACCACCAAATCTCGATACCTCGCCACCCGCGGTCGACCCTTCAAAGAGCACCCGCGAGCGGTATATCGAACACGCGAGTAATCCGGCTTGTAGCAGTTGCCATGACCTCATCGATCCGATTGGCTTCGGCTTCGAGCATTACGATGCTGTCGGGCGATGGCGCGCTCAGGACGGCGTTCACCCAATCGACGCGAGTGGCTCTATTTTGTACAGTCCAAGCAGCGACGCTGAATTCCACGGTCTACAAGAGCTCGCCGCCCATCTGGCTAACAGTGCGGATGTCGAGGCTTGTTTCATCGAGCAGTGGAGCGAGTACCTCTATGGGCTGCACCACGATGCCACACTCGAACCCACAGTCGATGCACTGAAGGCGCATTTTGCGCAAAGTGAGAAGACCCTCCAAGCGACCCTCTCCCGCTTTGTGAAAATACCGCACGTGACAGCACGGGCCTGGGAGGAGGATGTGGAACGACCGATCTACGGCGAAGACGACTCGCTTCTCACCCTCACAGATTTACTCGACGGCCGACCGGATTTTAATGAAGAGACCTCGGGTAATGGCAACGAAACGCCACCGGTCGACAACGGAGATAGCTTGGTTGTTGCTCAAAGTGAGGCGTCTCGTTGGGACTCCGGCGCATGCTTTGATGTGACTGTCACCAATACGGGTAACCTTGAACAAGCTTGGCAGGTTCAAATCGCCGTCGAAGGGACCATCAACAATATCTGGAACGCTGAGGTTATCGCGACACAAGGTACGTTGGTCACCGTTGTTGGACTCAGCTGGAATAACCTCCTTAGTCCACAGAGCGCCGCGTCCTTCGGTTATTGTGTGGGGTTCTAATGTTGCTGCTCCTCGCCCAGTCCTTATCACCAAGGTATTCGAACTTCAGTTTGAGCAACGACTCACTTCAGGCGATACTTGGTGGGACTCAAAGGGATGACGAGGACTCCGCAATGCACATACTTAAGCTTTGTCTTTTCACGACGCTGCTTGGTATCAGCCAATTGGGTCGGGCTTCGCCTGGAGGTACCACTTTCATCGGAAACGAAGGTTGCTTTGATACCGATGGCGCTGAGAGCCAATTCGAGAAAATCCTCCTCAACGAGCACCGGAAGGATCAGCCTCCTCCCAAGGTAAGTGTCGCTGTCTCGAAGACGACGACATCGCTCAACGTCAGCCTTAGAGTCCTCAACCACAAAGGTGGCCTCATGCTGAGCCGCAGCTACAACCTCTCTCCACAAGACTGTCCCGAAGTGCCAGCGTTGCTTACCCTGGTCCTTGACGAGGCTTTGAAAACACTCCCGCTTGAGACATGGAGCCAAGAGCCCATCAAGAGCGGCGCTGAGCAAAGAGACGTCCTTCATCGACTCTTCGTTCTTGCCGCCTCGGAGGCAACGGGCTTCACCCCGGCTCTCGCAGTGGGTACTCAACTTTTTTTCTGGCACCACGACACACTCGGTGTATTCGGGGCTCTGCAGGCTGGATTCGGTCCCTGGTTCGACCTCGAGCAAGGCACGGCACAGGAAATGACCCTTCTCATCGGTCTCGGTTTATCGCTCGAGGCATCGAAGCTTCTCTGGTCGGGTCAGCTACTGGTGGGTGGTGCTTCGTACCGTGGCATTTCGACGCCAAATTCCGAGGCGACCCTTTTACCCTATGCAGAAGTAGCTGGGGAGCTGGGCATCCCCCTCGGGCAATCGACCTTGACCTTTCGAATGAGCCTACCGGTGCTTAGACACACGCTGAGCGTCGAAGGGGCTTCAACGGGACGCCCACTTGAACCTCTTCGACTGGGCCTTGGCCTAAGTATCCCACTTTAGGAACTCCAGTAATGTGGTCCACCCTTCTTCATGTACTCATGACAGCAGCCGACCAGGTAAAAGAGGCTATCCTCGACCTGAGTCAGGCCTTCAAAGATCACGGTAGATTCCTGGCCCGCTCGATATTGCGGCTTACCGGTGATGGCCCTCATGTCGAAGATATCCTGCAAGAGACCTTTATTATCGCCCACCGCAAACAAGCGAGCTTCGAATCCAGATCAAGCTTACGTACCTGGCTCTACGGAATAGCCTCCAATCTCTGCCTGCATCACCGTCGAAGCCTCGCGCGCGAACTCAACGCACTTGAGAAAGCAGCAACCGAACCCACCGAAAATCTTGCTGGACCTGAGAAAGCCGTCGAAGCGGCCCAGAACAAAGCCCTGGTTGAGGCGGCGATGCAGGCGATTCCATTTAAGCAACGGGAAATCTTCATGCTCTATGAGATTGATGGCATGGATGGGCCTTCCATCGCCCAGCTTGTTGACATCCCACTCAATACCGTGTGGTCCCGCCTCCGTCTAGCGAGAGAGACATTCGCAAAAGAAGTGCGTCGGCGACGCGCGGGTGAGCCAACATGAGCACTGAACCCGAGAATCGTCTCATCGAAGAGCCCGAGTTCCGTGAGCTGATTCAGACCGCTCAGACCATCGACGTCGAGGACGCATGGCTCGACGCTCAACTCGACCAGATCCTTGAGAAGATTGGTCCACCATCGCCACCCGGTGGCGGCCCCACTGGTTCCGGTGGAGGCACCGGCAACTTGACTTTGAACGCCGTGAAGTTTTTTGCGCCATTGATTATTGGCCTCGGGATATACGTCACCTTAACCTCAAAACCTACCGAAAACGAAACAACATTGAATAGAATTGAAGACGACAAAGCACAAACAGAGAGTCTTCAAAACGAGACATTCCCGCCGCGCACTGCCTCAAGCAATTCGGGCCCAAATACGCCCCCTAAAGTCAGCAAAAAGGTCCAAACCCCTGCTCAACAAGATACGCCTACACAAGCAGAGGTGGACGTTCAAAGAACCTTTCAAGTAGGTCCGGGTCCAGGTCGGGCGGAAGCGCCGCCTGAGCGAAGCGAACCGGATCTACCCACGCCTGAGATCGTGGACCGGCGCCCGATGCAGCAAACAACGAAAGCACCACCGGCACAAGTCCGAGATATACTCAGAATAATAAGCACCGCACAACGCAAAGCGGCGTCTGGATATATCGACGAAGCGCTTGAACTCTTAGAGCCACTCTTAACGACGCGCTACCGACCGGAAGTGCTTCGGGTCCAAGCCGAGCTGGCCTACCAACATGAGCGCTACGATGTCGCGGTCGAGAGCCTCAGAGCCATCCTCAAAGAACCCAATCATGATCAAAACTCAAGACGTAGCTTTCTGCGACGATTGGGTGATGCACTTGCCAAAGATGGGTCATGCGGACAGGCTCTCCTCACCTACCAAAAGGCCCTTAAACTGAACCCTGAGCCCGAGGAATCCGACGCGATTCGTGCCGCAATCGTCCGCTGCCGGTAGTCGAGTCCCTCATTTAGGGGGCCGGTTAAAGTGCCGGACCAACGCATCGTAACCGGTTGGAAAGACCCGCGCGACAAAGTCAAAGAGTCGCGCATCCTTACCGATCAAAATCCGTTTTCGTTTTGCGACCAGACCCTCGATAATAATCTCAGCCGCTTCCTCGGGGGTCACCTTGGCCAAATGCTTTTCGAACACATGTACCAAGCGTTCTTTCGGAAACGTTAAACCTTCCCTCAAGTGATGACGCGCATTTCGCGTAATATTCGTACGTATGCCTCCCGGATGAACGCACGCAACATGGACAGTGCTCCCGTGAAGTTCCTGACGAAGGGCTTCGGTGTAGCCACGCACCGCAAATTTCGATGCGTTGTAAGCAGCCTGCGTTGGCACACCAATCAGGCCAAATAGGCTGGAGATATTAACAATATACGCATCCTGCCTTTTCCGAAGATGAGGCAAAAAGGTCTGGGTACCGTAGATGACCCCCCAGAAGTTAATGCCCATGAGCCATTCGAAATCTTCATGCGAGACGAACTCCGCACCATCGATGACACTAACCCCGGCATTGTTGATGATCCCATCAACCTGACCAAATTCCTCAATCACGTCATCACACCAGGCAGAGACCTCGGTAGCTTTCGAAACATCCACCAAGCGCGTGTGACACCTCACCCCGCTCTCTCGGAGTTCGGCCGCGGTAGCGCTCAGACCAGCTTCATCAATATCTGAGAGGGCCAACGCCGCACCCCGCTGGCCAAGATGAACCGCTAAAGCCCGACCGATGCCGGATGCAGCGCCCGTAATTGCAATGACTCGGTCCTTGAACATGTGGGGTCTTCTCTCAACAGGGGTGCATCGACAGTTGCCGATGAGTATCCGATTTTTGGAGAGTCCTGGCAATCAGGGGCGTGGCCAGTTAGGCTCACTGGATGGTCTGTCAGTATCTAAAAAATCTTCCGTTTTTGATGTGTTGTTTACTCGTCGGCTGTGCAACGACATCGGATTCTTTCAACCCATCGTCCAACGAGCGCTCGGCGTTTATCGAAGAACCGTTAGGGGACGAAGTTACCCGGGTCTCCATCGTGATCGATGTTCCCGCCTCCTTTCTATGGACATTTTTGAGCGACAACTCGAAAGCTCACCATTGGAGTGTGTTCTTTGACCAAATTCGAGATCTACCTTCCAACCCGAACGTGGAAAACGTCGACGGACTGGGTGCTCGCCGGCGTTGTTATCGGAACCAGGACGCCCGCGGGTACTATTGGGATGAAGAGGTTGTCCACACCATTCCGGGCCGGTTAAAACGCATCTACACGTTCAATCTATCGAATGATACTTGGCCACGGTCTTGGTTTACTGAGGGTGCAGAGACGTATACCGATAATATTTATACGAGTATCGATGAAAACCAGACCAAGTTCACTTTCGCAACAGTCAGTCTTAGCACGACCAATGCGATTACCCGAGGCATCTTACTCTCAGACAAACACATCGACCTCTTAACCGAGATTTTCATGCTCAATATGGAGAACATCAAAGCCATGGCAGAGGCGGAGTTTAAGTCGGTAACCTACGAACGCCCCCATCCATACTCCGAGACCTACTTTACCGGAGACCTCGATAGCGCAGTTCCCCCAATAACCAGCGTTACGCCGGGCAACTTAAGTCGTGCCGACCATCTGAAAAACCTCGAGCGTTATCCGGTGCGGCTCGGGTCAAAGTAAGACTACTGACAGGCTTTAATCTCGCGGATGATAGACTCAAACGCGCTGTCGAGCTCCTCTTCATCGCAGACGTAAGTGTAACGGTCACGACCAGTTCCACCGTTGGCCGCAATCGCATCGAGCCCGCCGGTATCGTCGTCATAACTGCAGCCAACCACATAAGTTCGGATATTTTGGTTCAAGAGACCCAAGGTCGCCTGCTCAAAGCGCTGGTTCAAACATTGGTCGCGCTGCTCGACCGGTACCTGCTTGCATGAACACGCGTCCGCACCATCGAAGAGAGTCACCTCCTAACGAATCCCTAAGCTTTCACCCTTGTTGACTCAAAGTCGCCCATTCCCTGGTCATATTATTCAAAACCGCGTTCACTGATCGGAGGTTTCGAGGACTCCCGGCACACGATCCAGCCACCGAGTCCGCAATCGGCAGACTTCGAACGAGGGTTGATGGCCCCCGATTCATCAGCCGGCACAGTTGAATCTCCCGACACAGTGTCGCATCAACTGTGTCATCCTGTGTCAGCTGAAACAGAAGCCAAACGATGAATCTCGTGATTTCAATCACTTAGAGCTGGCATCAACCTTGCCAAATAGCAGGTATCCAGCAGGAAGGCTGGCCAAGGACCCGAAAAGGTCATTAAATACTTCGGCAAGTAATTATTGAGGAGAACACCATGGCAACCCCAATCAACCCAACCGCACCCGCCGCCAACGCCCGCCCCGAAGCCGAGCCAACCGCGGAAGAGCGCTTCACCGCCAAACCTCAAACCAAAGCCGCGCCGACGCCGCCTACCGCCACACCAGATTTTATGGAACGTGAGAGCGCTCGAGACACCGCTCAGAACAGCGCTCAAACTCAGAACCGCCCCGGGCCTTCGACTGCTTCCTCCGAAGCCGCAGCTTCGTCCGACGCCCAAAACAATGCGGCTGGGATTGAAGACCTTGAGGCCCTCGTCGGCAAGCTAAGCAGCCTTCCAAGCCTTGGTGATGCGGCATCAATAGGCGATGTCGACCCAAAGCTCGGCCAAAGTGTTCGCGTCTCCGACGAACAGCTCAAGGCTATCCCCTCCAAGATTCTCGAACACGTACTGAACCCAGAAGGCAACGCATCTGCCCCGATCGATGAATCAGTCGTTGATGCCATCGACGCCATCCACACCTCGGCTGCGGCCGGCCAAGCCGCGGACACTGAACAAGCCTTCAATAAGCCTATCAAGGGTAATCGAGACCTTTCGGATTTGATTACGCACATTGCGACGACTCCTGCACCCACCGACGAGAGCACCCCACTCTCAAATGATATCATCGCACCCATGGAGCGCCTCATCCAAGGCGACTATCCGATGGATATCATGGCCTTTGTTCAGTGGGTTTTACGCGAGTCCTATCTGGAGACAACCCACAGCCTGCGCGATTTCGCCAACCGCGTTCGCTTCTTCAATGAGCAAAAAGAGGCAGTCCGAAACGAGCTCGACCGCGTTCGCGGGATCCTCAGCGACAAGCCGAACGCAGAAGCTGGCGACCAGGTCGGGCCATTTGAGTCGGCGAAGTTTAACGAGACCTACCTCGGTTCGCAGATTGAAGAGTCTAAAGCATCCACCAAGGCACCCGCAGCGGTCGAAGAGACAGAGTTCAAGGTGCTCGCACTGCCGCATCTACGGGACATTTCACTCGCGTTAAAACCCATTTCCGATTCTCTTATCACCGTCGATTTCCCTGACTTCTCCACATCGGGTAATGCAAATGAGGCCTCAAGTGTGGAACTCATTCATGAGCATAAAGAGACACTGGTTCAACAATTTATGCGGTGGTTTGATGACCTAAGCCCGGCGCAACAGGCTGCGGTCATCCATCACTTTGAGAATATTGGCTTTAGCGTTTTCCTGAAAGCCACTGAGGTTGATGTTTTCTATGATGAACGCCCTGAACATACGGGTCCCCAAAAATTATTAAACGAATACCAAGACCTCGAGTCATTCTTGATCGATGCTATCGACAGCGCCATCTCGAGTATCGAAAATTCTCTAGAAAACGATGAAGCCAATTATGAATTAGGAGGTTTCGACCTGGAACTGAAATTACCCTCTCAGATTGAATGTAAAAGTTCTGATATAGAGGATAAGACTACGGAGTTGACCGAAGCTTCATCGGCATCCGAAGTAAGAAACGGTACCGACACCTCAACCACCCACTTCAGCGCGGGCGACACCGTCAACACGAAGGCCGAAGCCGAAGCCTACGTCGAGTACCTGGAAAACCGCTTGAACACGATTGGTGACGATGCCCAGCTGGCCAACGTCGACCTTCAGAACTGGCTTCAGAAGCAGCAGCAGACCTTGCAGATGATGAGCACCATCTCCAAGCAGCTTCACGATACTGCAATGGCCATTATCCGTAAGATGGGCGGCTGATAAGGCGCTTCAGCGAGCAGCGGGAACATCGGGGGCTTCCTTGCCCCTCTACCCGACCTCGTTCGATCAATTCTTCGAGTCTCGCCAATTGATTTCGATGTGCAAGTTATATTACGAGCCGATGTGTCGAGCGTCGAGCTGCATAGGGCAGTCACGCTAACGCCCCATGCATGCATGGGAACCAAACTACCTAAGGGAGAGAACCATGGCCCGCATTTTTATGACCCACAAAGTTACCGATTACGCCAAGTGGAAAGCCATCTACGATGCAGACGCAGAGCGTCGCGCCGGTGCCGGCATCCGCGAAGCTGGACATTTCCATAACGGCGCTGACCAAAACGATTTTCTCATCGTCTGGGATACCGATGCAGATCAAGCCGGTGCAACCGCCATGATTGAAGGCATGCTCAACGATCCAAATCTCGGTAAGATGATGGAAGAAGCTGGCGTCATCGCCAAGCCGGAGTTCTGGGTATCCTAAAGAAACAACATGACCGATCAGCGCCGCTGGTCGGTCAGCTTCAATAAAGCCTCTTCACTCACGCCGAGTGCGCTCAAAAGGTCTCGGTGGTCCCGAAGCGCTCGCCGCGTCTCCGGGCTATCACTGCCCCCACCCACCAGCGAAAGAAAGTCCGCAAGGTCGCTGACCGCCGACGATCTTAGCCCATCAAGCTGAGCTTGAAGGCTGGCAATCTGGCTTGCAATACCCTGCGAGTCCGAGGTGAACTCGGCCCCCTTCTGCTCCAAAAAAAACTGGATGCTCTTGAGGCGACGCTCATCCGCGCTCACCGCTGGAGAGGCAGCGGCCTCTGGGATACTCAGCGCAGCATCAGGCTGGCCGGCCTCCGCATTCGCGACTGCCTCCTGGCGAAGGCTTTTAAGTACCTCTTGGGTTGAGCGTCCAGCCCGAAGCCCCGGATTCACATCGAGGCTCTTCTTGACCAGATGCTCCATAAAAGACGTATCACTGGTTGCCGGTTTTGCAGGCTCCGCGGCATCGCTCTGTCCGGGTTTCTTTAGTACCATCGTTCTCTCAACTGGTGCCCTTTGGGTTGGCAATCGCGACCTAGTATGATGTTGACGGAACTCGGGACTCTAAGCAACCGGAGAGAGCGTGGGAGAACTGATTCATAACCGCTATGAGCTCATCGAAGCCCTCGGTGTCGGCGGAATGGGTGCGGTCTTTCGTGCACGTGATCAGCATCTGAACCGCGAGGTCGCCCTCAAAGTCGCGCGGGTCGAGCCACCCGATACCAAGCGCATGGCGGAGGCAACCCTCTTTCTCAAGCGTGAGGCGCGGGCCCTTGGCCGCTTGAAACACCCCTCGATTCCTGTGGTCTACGACTACAGCGGGGAGACACACGACCCCGCCTACCTTGCAATAGAGCTCGTCGAGGGTGCCAACCTGGGTCAGCTCCTCGCCCCCAAGAAACCACTGCCCGTTCTCGTTACACTCTCTATCGTTCAGCGCTGTGCAGCTGCCCTTGCCCATGCCCACCAGACCAAACTCGTCCATGGCGATATTAAGCCTGAAAACATCATGATCGAACGAACGGGCCGGCTTGTCTTGATGGACTTTGGCTGCACTCAGGCGACCCAGTCCAAGGTGCTTGGAAATACCGCATCGGTCGCTGGCGATTTCGGCGTATTTGGCTCACTCGATTTCTTGAGCCCTGAGCATATCCAGGGCGATAGCCTCACCCAGGCCTCGGACGTCTTCAGCCTGGGCATCCTAGCCTACCTCTTGAGCTTCGGGCGACTACCCTTTGAAGGGGATAAGCCATCCGCAACTATGAAACAGATCCTAGAATGCGACTACGTTCCAGCTGAGACAGCGGGAAGCCACCTGCCGCCCGGGCTCACGGGCCTCATTGGCGCATGCCTGCAAAAGCGGCCCCAAAAACGACCGACATCACATCAAATTGCTGACAAGCTAGAAGAAGCATTTCGTGCCCACTGGCGAACAACACCTGATTTTGAAATAGGACTTTGGACCGTGGGACTCGATGCTTTGACCCCAGCGGGCGATGAACGCTGCGAGGAGAAGCAAGCGGGATGAGCCACGTCGACATCAAATCACTCCTGGGGATCGACGCCGATACGATTGAGGTACTGATGAACCGCGCCGCCACCCTCTACAGCGAGGGGCAATTCGAAGCGATGCGAAAGACGCTGAGCGGTGTCATCGCTCTGTCACCCGATGACCCTCGGCCCCACACCCTCATCGGGTCCAGTTATCTCCTAGAAGGACGCGACCGTGATGCCGACACGGCCTATCAAGCTGCCTACGAGCGCGACCCAAGCGACCCTTATACCTTGGTGGCCTTGGGCGAGTTGAAGCTCCGCGCCTTAGATTTAAAAAGTGCAGTGACTTACTTTGAGAAGCTCTTTACCTCAACAACCGACCACACCCATCCCGCTCGTTTACGGGGACAGGCTCTGGTTCGAGAATATCACGCCAAGCTAGGTGGTAGCTGAGCGAACAATCGCTGAGTCTAGATCTGGGAAAGACGCCTTAATCAGTGCTTTGGTGTGAGGATGCTTCGGATTCTCAAACACTTCAAGCGGCGTTCCCTCATCCACCAGCTCACCTTGGTAAAGCACCCCAAGACGGTCGACATAGTGCATCACCATCGGAAGGTCATGCGATACCAAGAGCGCAGCGGTCTTCCGCTCTCGGCACAGCTTGAATATCGTATCTAGGATCTCACGCTGCACCACTGTATCAAGTGCCGTGGTCGGCTCATCCAGCAGCAAGAGCTGTGGTTTTCGAAGCATCGCCATCGCAATACACACACGCTGCAGCATACCGCCTGAGAGCTCGTGAGGGTAAGCTTTCAGAACCCGCTGGTCCAACTCAACTGCCTTTAACCAGCGTTCGATTCTCTCCTCAACCTCATCAACCGACGCCTCGGAGGCTAAAAAAGCATCGCGCAGCTGTGCGCCAATTTTAGTCACAGGATTCAATGCACTCATCGCACTCTGGAAGATACGCGATATCTCTCGACCGCGGAGTGCCCGAAGCTCTTGGACCGATAGGTTCAGAATTGACGTGCGTCGATAGATGATATCGCCACCGGTAATCACGCCGGGGGTCGGTAGGCTCCGCGTTAACGCCTTCAATACCGTAGATTTCCCGGATCCCGACTCACCCACCAGGCCGTAGATTTCACCGTCATGCACATCGAAGGACACGCCTTTAACAACCCGCGATTTTTCTTGTCCCCAAAATGAGACCTCCAAGTCTTTGACCTCAAGCATTGGACACCTTCTTCACAACTGGCGTGAAGCCAGGCTCAGGGTCGATTTCTTTTCCGAGGTGCTGGAGCCAAGCTCTCTGGTCACCAAGACGAGGGTTGGCGATTTCATCGAGGGAGCGATTCAGGACCGTGAGCAGATAGCCAATCAAGGCAAGACCAAGCCCTGAAGGGACGTAGGTCCACCAAGCGCCGGTCAAGAGAGCCCCGTCGTTTTGAGCCCAGTAGAGGTTGGTTCCCCATGTAACAACCGAGAGGTCACCAAGGCCCAAGAACTCGAGCCCAACCTGCGCGCCCATCGCATAGGTTGTTCCACCAATAAAAGACGCAGCCATAATCGGTAGAAGGTTCGGAACGATATCGTAGAGCATGATACGCCAGGTTGGTTCGCCTGCCAGCTTCGACGCCACCACAAAGTCACGCTCGCGAAGGGATGCGGCCTGAGCTTTCATCACACGAGCGGTCCAAGCCCACCCAGTCAGACTTAAGAGAAAAATCATCGTCAGGGGCCCGGGTGGCGCGTAGGCAGCAATGACGACGACCAAAGGAAGTCCAGGAATAACCAAGGTCACGTTAATCAAGAGGTCGAATGCGCGCGCCCTACGTCCGGTTTGCATGGCCGCCATGACCCCAATAAAGGTACCAAAGCACACCACCAGGGTTGCGACAATGACCGCAATGGTAAGTGTCATGGCACCACCCGCCATTGTTCGCAAAAAGACACTCTGACCCTGGCCATTGGTTCCAAACCAGTGCTCAAGCGACGGCGGCGAGAGAGGCTGCCCCACCAGCTCCGTCGGGTCGGCCGAAAACCCGACCAGCCACCCTACTCCAAGAACCGTCACAAGGAGTGCAATCATCCCGCGCAACCCACGGTGTTGGTGCCACGATGGAGCGTTCACGATGGGTCTCCCTGACTCTCCCGCGTCCTCGGATCGACGAAACCATAGAGGCTATCGACCAAGAGATTTGAGAGCAACACCGCAAAGGTGACCGCTGCAAAACAGCCCTGCAAGAGTGGGTAATCTTGGCTCTTGATGGCCTCGAGCATCAGGAGACCCTGCCCGGGATACGAAAAGACAATTTCGGTCAGGAGAGCCCCACTCACGATATAACCCATCGCCATCCCTAAATTTGTCACCGACGGGAGTAGCGCGTTTCGTGCGGCATAACGCATCAAAACATATCGACCTGGTAAGCCTTTTGCGTGCGCGAGCTGCACGAAATCTGATGAAAGTTCCCCAATCATCGCGTTACGCATCGTTAAAAGCCACCCACCTAAGGATGCGATGACTATCGTTCCGATGGGCAAGGCGGCGTGCCAGGCTAGGTCCAACACTTTTTCAAAACGGGAATCAAATTCTCGGTCGAGGCACTCGGCGTGGCGCAGCGGAAAGAGGTCGAGGTGAAATCCCAGAAATGCGACACTCACCATCGCCAACCAGAAATAAGGGAACCCACCAATAAACATCAGCGTTGAGGGGAGAAACTTATCAAGTCCACGCCCCGGTCGCCGAGCACATAAAACACCCAAGTAGGATCCAATGGCGAAGCTAAGCAACAACGCAATCCCAACGACACTTAACGTGTAGAGTAAGGCATCAAAGACAAGCGTATCAACGCGTTCTGGATAGCGAACGACGGAGATTCCCCAATTGCCGGTAAAAATCCCGGTTATATAGCTCAGATACTGCTCGAATATATTGCCGTCGCCCTCACCGAGGGCGCGTCGGATTGCACTCTCAAGCTCCGGGGTCAAGCGACCTTTGAGTCTGCCCAGTGTGGCCTGAACCGGGTCACCGGGCATCATCCTTGGCAAAAAGAAATTCAGCGTCAGCGCACCCCACGCCGCTACCGCATAGGTCACGATTCGGTCACGAAGTTGACCACTCACGGCGCTTGCTCAACCGGCTCGAGATTTAACAAAACCAAAGCCGCCTCAGGAAGCGCATTTGGGGAACCGCCCGCGTATGGATTTTGAGCAGACGGAAAGCCTTGGTAGCGTTTAGAGCTGAAAAGGGCCCAGCTTGGATTGGGGAAGAGAGGTATAGCTGGGAGTGTCTCGAGAAAGCGATTCTCAAGTTGCTTCATAATTTCAAGTCGCTTATTTGCGTCGGCCTCGACTGCAAACGCCTCAAGAAGCGCGCCGGCTTGATAATCACCAAAGCGGTGCCAGTTTTGAACCGCGAGCTCTCCCTTTGGCTTAACCAAGGAGGGTTCCATCAGTCCACGCATCAAATCGTAAGGCGTAGCACCCTCCGATGACCATCCGACGGTGAGATCAAAGTCACCCTGCTGAACGCGGCTAAACCACGTCCCAAACTCAAGGGTACGGACCACCGTAGGTAAACCAGCTTTGGTCAGATCCGCAGCGATAAGCTGAGCCGCCCTCACCCAATCCGACCAACCTGACACAACGAGAACCTCTACCGGCGTACCCCGCTTATCGGCCCAATCGACCAGCGCCTGCCGGTGACCCGAATGGAATGTGGTAGCGCGATCGACAACGGACTGCCACGCGGAGAAGCCATCGCTGTAGGGTGAGCGATACGCTGGTCGGGTATAGCCGAACATTGCAATATCAACCAAGCGTTCCCGATTGATGGCCGCCGAGATTGCCTCACGGGTCCCTTGAGAGCGCAGTGCCTCAATCTCGTGATTCGGATAAAGGAAAACCATCGTACCATTGAGGGCAAACCAATAATGCCGAGTCTCAGGTGACACAGAGACAAATGTGCGGTCGACGGCGGGTATGAAGTTACCGGCCCAGTCCACATCGCCATTGACCAGAGCCAGATTGGCTTGGTCGTTGCTCGCGAATGCGGGAAAGCGAAGCCGCTTAACTTTCGGTAGTCCCTTTTGCCAATAACGCGGGTTTGCCCCAAGCTCGTATTGTGTCGTCTCAAACTGCAACACTTCTGTAAAAGGCCCTGTGCCCACTGGATTCGGATTCGCGAACTTAACCGGATCCTCGACGCCGGCCCAGATGTGTTTTGGTAGGATTGGCGTCAGAGCAATCGCATCAAAGGCGGGCGTAAATGCTTCTTTGAAGGTCAATACCAAGTTACCCGTCTCCACTGAGACACCCTTGAGACGCTTCCAAAGCCCCCCAGTATCAAGGGCGGGAAACTCTCTAAGCAGCTCGAAAGTGAAAAGAACATCGGCAGGAGAAAAGGCCTGACCATCAGACCATTGAATACCCGACTTTATAGCAAAACGTAGCTCAAGTGCATCATCGGACCAGGCGTATGAGGATGCTAACCAAGGAATCCACGCCTTTTCCGCAGAGTTATAGACCATCAATGATTCGTAGATACCACCTCGGGTCGGCCAGCGCGCCGGGGCTAATGGAGAGACCGGATTGAACCGTCTAACCCACGAGGGTGTCTGCTCAACCGAGACGACGAGCGCGGTTTCCTTTGGCTTTCCCAATGAATCATGACAAGCGATAGACGAAAAGACAAAGCAGCCAACGAATGCCAGAATGCCAGCGTTATTTACGCCGGTAGATTCGGACATAATCGACCTCGAAAGCTGAAGGGAATTGGGTTTCATCATTTGGGTCGCCGACATAATCACCGCCCACCGCGAGGTTTAGCAGTAGAAAAAATGGTTGGTCAAACACCCATGGTTGGTCATCCCTTAGCTGTGAGCGACGAAAGGTATGGTAGCGATTCCCATCGACCCAAAACGAGATCATTTCTGAGTCCCAATCCATACCCATCACATGAAACTCCTCCGCAAACGACGGACCTTCCTGATAATAATCGCCAGAAAAGGCACCCCCGCCCGAGTAACCTGGACCATGGACAGTCCCAGCGACCACGGAGGGTTCTTGGCCTCGAAACTCCATCACATCGAGCTCACCACTGGCTGGCCACTATTCGGTGGCAAACGACTCCCCCATGAGCCAGAAGGCCGGCCAAAATCCCTGGCCCGCGGGTAATCTCATTCGAGCCTCGATGCGGCCGTACTGAACCATCACTTTATCTTGGGTCACCAATCGCGCTGAAGTATACGCGCTGCCCTCGTATGCTTCCTCAAGCGCCGTAATCTTAAGTGTCCCATCGGACAAGACGATATTTTCAGACCGCGCCGTGTAGTACTGCAATTCATTGTTGCCCCAGCCGACAATGCCGCGCTCTGCACCCGTCCCAATCTCTGGGGTCCACGTGGCTTCATCGAGCGCATCACCTTCGAACTCTTCTGACCAGACCAACTCCCAGAGGTCCTCTCCGGTCACGGTGGTCGGAACGGTTGCTGTGACTCCACAGCCGGTCAACACAGCTAGAGTCGTCAGGGCTACACCCAATCGAATCATGTTATCCTCCACTGACCAAAGCCAAACCGCTCGTTTTCGGTTCCAGCCAGGTGCGAATATCGTTTTCAAATTGATTGAGGACCGCCCCCGCCGCGCCAGCGACAATGCCACGTTCGCCGAGCTGCCCTAGAGAGACCCGGGTACCCTTGAGAGAGTTCCATCCACAGAGCCGATGAACCTCATCCTGAACCGGCCGAAGCAAAAGGTCTCCTGCCATTGCCAAGGAGCCGCCTAAG
>JAYYQC010000157.1:0-17005 GCA_036128675.1 Myxococcota bacterium
TCATCCGTTGGTTTACCATCGGTCACAACCGGCATGGCATCAGCCTTCACTTCGTACCCTAAAGCGTCGGCGTTCCGCCCATCTATGCGATACATGGTGCCCATCATAGTTCGCACCGTGTAATCGCCACCCAGTTCGTGAACGAGTTGCACCAGTGCACCATCTGCAAGAGTGGCTTCGGTACCAGCGGGAATCTCGACCGCCGCAACTTCGCGGGTAAGCTCAATCCGAGTCCGATTCAGGGTAACCATATTATGCATTGCGATGTCTCCATCAACTTATCGTAGTAGGCTCAGCGCCTTATGCATTGCCCGGCCAAAGTCTTCAACTTCGTCCAGTGTGTTATACGCCGCGAATGATGCGCGTGCGGTTGCAGGCACACCAAAACGCTTCATCACCGGTTGAGCGCAATGGTGTCCGGTACGTATTGCGACGCCCGATTGGTCGAGAAGGGTTCCAAGGTCATGGGGATGAACACCTTCAATAACGAATGAACAGACCGCTGCTTTATGCTCGGCGGTTCCAATCATTCTCAGACCATCGATACTTTCCAACATCTTCGTGGCTGCTTCTAGGAGCAGTGCCTCTTGAGCCTCAATGCGCTCGATGCCCACTCGATTGACCCAATCAATCGCAGCGCCGAGTCCCAAGCCTCCCTCGATATTCGGAGTTCCCGCCTCGAACTTGTGAGGAAGCTCATTGTAGGTGGTACGTTCAATCGTCACTTCTTTAATCATATCGCCACCACCCATATAAGGCGGGCATCCACTGAGGTGCTCATGCTTGCCCCAGAGTACGCCGACCCCGGTGGGACCGTAGAGCTTATGGGCGGAGAAAGCATAGAAGTCGCAATCGAGGTCCTGAACGTCAACCCGTAGGTGAGGAATCCCTTGTGCCCCATCGAGTGATACCACTGCGCCGACTTCATGGGCTGCGGCTATCATCTCTTTGACCGGGTTGATGGTTCCCAAGGCATTTGACACATGGTTCACCGCGACAACCTTAACCCCTCCGTCACGCAGAAGTTGATGATAGGCAGGTAAATCGATCTCACCCCGATCCGTAATTGGGATGGCTTTAACGTCGGCTCCACGAAGCTCGGCGACCATCTGCCAAGGAACGATATGGCTGTGATGCTCCATCTCACTGATAAGAACAACATCGCCTGACTTTAGGTGCTCACCACCCCAAGCATGCGCTACAAGGTTGATGGCCTCGGTTGTTCCTCTTACAAAGATGACCTCTTCGAGATGGGGAGCATTGATGAGTGCTTTCACCTTCTCGCGAACTTCCTCGTATGCAATCGTGGCCCGTTCGCTGAGGAAGTGCACGCCGCGATGAATGTTTGCGCATTCACGCTCGTAGAACGACTCAAGTCGCTCGATAACTTCTCGAGGCGTCTGTGACGTCGCTGCATTATCGAGATAGACGAGCGGCTTTCCTCGCACTTCTTCTCGTAGCGTTGGGAACTCATCGCGCAAGCGCTCAAGTTCGTCCCTTGCAAATGGGTCAGCCATTAGACTCCCTCAACCATAGTGGTGATTGTTGTAGAAATAGCCGAATCTAAAATGTCTCTTATTTGCGGCACCGGGCAGTCTTCGACGACTTCTCGACCGAACGCATCAATTAACATAGCCCTTGCCGCAGCTTTTGGAAGGCCTCGTGTCATTAAATAGAAAAGTTGCTTATCATCTAATTGGCCAATCGTTGAACCATGCGCACATTTCACGTCATCCGCATAAATTTCCAGCTGCGGTCTCGTATTGGCACGCGCCCGCTTAGAAAGCAGCAAGTTCTTGTTGTAGAGTGAAGAGTCCGTCTTTTGAGCATCCCGTTCCACATAGACATAGCCGTTGAAAGTCGACTCTGCCCGTTCAGCTACGATGCCTTTGAACATCGACCGACTGGTCGTGTGAGGCTTTAGATGCTCTATTCTCGCCCAAATATCCGTATAAGCGCCAGCTTGCGCCAGGTAGAGCCCATGCAGCTCTCCGTGTGCACCCTCACCATTAAGCGACAAGACATGTCCCTCGCGTGAAAGTGCTGCGGATGCCGCTAAGATAAATCCCGCATAGTTACCGTTGCTGTGAATATTCGTTTCTTGACGACGCAGAACGTGACGCCCCGCCTCGCCTTCACTCACAACAACCTGCTTCAGCGAAGCAGACTCTGCAATATCCATCAAGGTAAGGGGCAAAGCCAACGAAGCCTCACTGCCGCTTCCACCGATTCGGTCTTCCACAATTAGGGTCGATCTCGATGCAACTCGAATCACCACGAGAGGAGCGGTAATCGCGCCTTTCCCATCATGCTCCAAGCTCAGTTTCAGATGTCCTTTCGACTCAGCCTCAACCTCAACGAGGAGGGCGTCCGATACTAAGGCTACCCGAAGCAAGTCGATACCGTGTTCCGCGTGCTCGACGATTTTCTCGAGCTGCGCCGCCACCTCGTTTTGAATATCAGCCGGGGCTGAATCCAAGAGCGATACCTTGCAGCCGTCGGCGGACCCAAACTCCGAGGGTGACGATGTTCGAAAGTTAATGTGGGCGTACTCGGCGTTATCTTGGGTAATCGCATTGGGCTGGTTAGGCACAACGGTTACACTCTCCAACCGTTTCCAATCCATGTAGAGGTAGTCTTCTACCCCCTTGCTCGGTAATCCTTTGGCTCGCCATGCTGCCCATGCACGTTCTCGTAACGCGCGGGGACACCACAACCCCTCACCGGTTGAGTCAGGCAGACCAGCCGGTCCAATTAAGGCAACTGATAATTTGCTCATGCTTGCAGCTCCGCTGCCTCGGCCTGAGCGAGCGCCTCATCGACCCAACCGTAGCCGTTCGCCTCAAGTTCCTGCGCCAATTCCTTACCGCCAGTCTTAAGAATTCGCCCACCAGCGAGCACATGCACGTAGTCAGGAACGATATGGTCGAGAAGACGTTGATAGTGGGTAATGACGACGAAGGAGCGCTCCGAGTTCCGCAACGCATTGACGCCATCTGATACCACTTTTAGAGCATCGATATCTAAACCAGAATCTGTCTCATCCAAGACAGCGAGCTTCGGTTCTAGGACGGTCATTTGAAGAATCTCATTACGCTTCTTCTCACCACCAGAGAACCCTTCGTTGACTGGGCGCTGAAGGAACTTGGAATCCATACCCAAGCCCTTCATCTTCTCTTTCACAACGCGCATGAACTGAGATGAGTCCAGTTCTTCTTCACCTCGGTACTTACGCTGCGCATTCAGTGCAGCGCGAAGGAAGTAAATATTGTTCACGCCCGGGATCTCGATTGGGTATTGAAAGGCCAGAAAGAGCCCTTCGCTTGCTCGCTCGTGTGGGTCTAGCTCGACGATATCTTTCCCTAAAAACTCGACGCTACCGTCGGTAACATCGTAATCGTCGCGCCCAGCGAGTACATTCGAAAGAGTACTTTTACCTGACCCATTGGGCCCCATAATGGCATGAACTTCCCCTGGCTTAACTTCCAGATTGATACCTTTAAGGATAGCTTGGCCATCAACTTCTGCTTTGAGTCCACGAATATTCAACATAATAAGGGGTTCCTTCGCGATGGGGCTTAGCCCACACTTCCTTCTAAACTAACTGCGAGAAGCTTTTGGGCCTCGACCGCAAATTCCATCGGTAGTTTCTTGAAGACTTCTTTACAGAAGCCATTCACAATAAGAGACACTGCATCTTCTTCACCGATGCCACGTGAGGCACAGTAGAAAAGCTGGTCTTCACTAATCTTACTCGTCGAAGCTTCATGCTCAATTTGAGCCGTGTGATTGTCGACCTCAACATAAGGAAAAGTGTGTGCACCACACTTCGAACCAAAAAGCAGAGAATCGCATTGGGTATAATTACGAGCATTCTCAGCTCCAGGCCGAACCTTAACAAGTCCGCGGTAGCTATTTTCTGCGCGCCCAGCCGAGATACCCTTCGAGATGATAGTGCTCGACGTATTTTTACCGAGGTGGATCATTTTGGTCCCGGTGTCCGCCTGCTGACAATTATTCGCTACTGCGACCGAGTAAAACTCTCCAACGCTATCATCGCCTTGCAAAATGCAGCTTGGGTATTTCCAGGTAATCGCAGAGCCTGTCTCAACTTGAGTCCAGCTTATTTTCGACCGTTTACCCCGACACGCTCCGCGCTTGGTGACGAAGTTATAAATTCCACCCACGCCGTTCTCATCACCGGGGTACCAGTTTTGCACCGTTGAGTACTTGATTTCAGCATCATCAAGGACAACCAGTTCGACGACCGCAGCGTGTAGCTGATTCTCGTCACGCATTGGTGCGGTGCAGCCTTCGAGGTAACTCACATAGCTGCCCTCTTCTGCAATGATAAGCGTTCGTTCAAATTGCCCGGTATTCATTGCGTTGATCCGGAAATACGTCGACAACTCCATCGGACACCGAACGCCTTTGGGGATGTACACAAACGACCCATCGCTGAAGACCGCGGAATTTAGAGCGGCGTAGAAGTTATCCGTCATCGGAACGACTGTTCCAAGATACTTTTTAACCAGCTCAGGATGGTCCTTTACCGCCTCCGAGAACGAGCAGAAAATAACGCCAGCATCGGCGAGCTTATCTTTGAACGTCGTCGCAACGGATACACTGTCGAAGACAGCGTCGACGGCAACACCGGCCAAAGCCGCGCGTTCATGCAGTGGGATGCCGAGCTTGTCGTAGGTCTCTAGAAGTTTCGGGTCGACTTCATCTAAACTCTTCGGCGCATCGTCTTTCGACTTTGGTGCCGAGAAGTAGGAAATCGCCTGATAGTCAATCTTTGGGTACTCGACCTTCGCCCAGCTCGGGTCATCCATCTCCAGCCATCGTCGGTAGGCTTTCAGACGCCAATCAAGCAGCCATTGCGGCTCCTCTTTCTTGTTGGATATCCAACGCACAACCGACTCATCGAGTCCTGGAGGGACCGTTTCCGCATCGATGTCAGTGACGAAGCCGTACTGATACTCGCGGTTGGTAACATCCTCTAACGTCTGCTGTGAGCTCATGGTCTCAACTCCTTACAAGGGTCAGCTTCTGACGCGTCGGAAGCTGGGTGAGATTATCGATAGGTAATTGTGGCTCGACCATGTCTGCCAATGTCATCTCATCGAGCGCGGATGCAACCTTGTCCGAGATCTTTTTCCAATTGGAACTTACCGGACAGGATGGCTCGAGTTCGCAGGGCGTTGGATGATGCTCGCTGCACTCGGTCATGGCGAGGGGCCCTTCGATTGCGCTGATCATACGGGTCACCGAAATTTCGCCCGGAGCAAGGGCCAACTCATAGCCCCCTCGCTGCCCACGAACTGAAACCAAAAGGTCGGCTCTTGCCAGCATTTTCAATACCTTACTGACAGTTGGGTGCGGCAGACCGGCCAGATCAGAAAGCTCCCGGGCTGTGCGGGGCTGGTTGCTCCGCATGAGGTAGCTCAGCAGAACAATCGCGTAGTCTGTTAACTTTGAGAGCCGAAACATGAGCCACCTTGACGCAATGCATTATCTAATAGGACCAACGCGGTCCTAATATCATCAAGATAGGTTGTCAACATGACCAAGTCTAGGCTAAGTGCGGCCCCTAACGTTTCATTATTCAAGGAGCTTCGGTGCCAAGAGCGTCGTTATCTACCGAACATCCAGCGGTCAGCGACCTAAAATCCACAGCCAGGTCTCTCGTCGACCTTTGTGAGGATGAAGCGCTCGACCTAGTCGAACTCGGCAAAGCCCTGGAACTGCTGATTCAACACGCGAATGTCGTTGTCGAGGCATCGGGACGAACCAGCATTCGCTTTCGGGCTGCAGAACATGCGCTCGACCTCGGCACACCCAAATCCCAACTCGACCAGTTTTTGAGTCAGAAAACAGACAAGGACAAGCCCAAGTGAGTGCACTGGTTACACCACTGGAAAGTCCAGTGATCGATCAGCTATCGCGGCCGATGCGCGCGCTTCGAATCTCACTGACCGACCGTTGTAACCTGCGCTGCACTTACTGCATGCCCGAAGCGAAATACGATTGGCTCCCTCAAGACGCTTATTTATCCACTGAAGACATCCTCCAACTCACACGAAGCTTTTACAGACTTGGCATGACTAAGCTTCGGCTCACCGGCGGCGAGCCACTTATTAGGAGAGACGTGGTTGATATAATCCGGCTCCTCCGAAAGCACTTTCCAGACCTTAATCTGGCTTTAACGACGAACGGTACCCTCCTCGCCCCGGTCGCCAAGGATTTAAAATCTGCGGGTCTAAATCGTCTCACGATCAGCATCGATTCTGTTGATTCCCGGCGGTTTCAATTGTTGACCCGTCGAGACCAACTCGACTCAGTGCGCTCTGGCATAGAAGCTGCTCACCAGGCCCAATTTGACTCCCTCAAGCTTAATGCACTCCTGTTCAACGGTATCCGGGATGAAGCTCCTAAACTCCTAAAACTCGCGGCTGACTACAAAGCCGAACTTCGCTTTATCGAATACATGGATGTAGGCGGAGCCACGCAGTGGTCTACTAAGGACCTCATTAACGGTGCATCGTTTCGAGAATCATTAAGGGCGGAATTCGGAAAGCTCCGGCCACTGGAGCGCGCTTACGGCGATACGGCAAAGCGTTTTCAATTCGAATCAGGGCAAACCATTGGTTTCATCGAATCGATGACACATCCCTTCTGCGAAACATGCGATCGCAGTCGAATTACGGCTGACGGAATCTGGTTTCACTGTCTCTACGCACCAACCGGGTTCGACTTAAAGCCCTGGTTGAACCTTCCAGCTGACGACCTTGAATCCAAGCTTCGCGCCCACTGGGTTCAGCGGGACGCACAAGGCGCGCGCACGCGTAAAGAAACCGGTCAGCAGGGATTACTTTACTCCCTTGAAGAACTCCGAAAACAACCGCACCTTGAAATGCACACGCGAGGAGGATGACCCATGTCTTTGCCACACAGTGGTCAACGAGCACTCAAAGAACTCCTAAACCGACCAGATACGACAAAGCCCATTCTTTACGTCATCGATCGGAATATTGACGCCGCGTCCGTAGACGGTTACCTCCAGGATGTCGACGTGCGAGAGGCGTTTAATATCGTGTGTCTTGATACGGTTTACGACTTCGATACCGTCTACAATCTGCGCCGAGCCGCGCGGCGACTACTGCAGGGTCCCGACGCGTTCCCTCTCTACCTCTTTGCTGACGCCAAAGGGCGACCGTTTTATTGTGTAACCACAGCGCCGGCGAAAGATGAAGAGCATCAGGTTGGCCTTGAGACCCATGCTAAACGCGTCCTCGCTGGACTGAGCGATACACCGGATGAAATAGCAGCCAGAGCAGAAAGTCTCCTTAAAGCACTCCGCCCACCATCGTCTACCAGTGCCCCGGTGCATGGTCAGCTGATCGCGCGCGCATTCGCAACTTGGAAGCCAGAGACTGCAACACCAGCACAATGCATCGCGGTCCGACAAATGGCCGATATCTATCCGGAGTTTCTCGAAGTACACCAAAACCTCTGGAGTGGAGCTCGTTCGCAAATCGGTCCAACTCAAACACTCTCAGATCAGGCTCTTGCCCTCTTCAGTGTTTGCCCGAATGTTCTTGTAAGCGAAGAGATGGACAGTGCGAGTCAAATTGCGAATGAGCTCAATAGCGCAATCACGCAGACGACACAATCGTCACGCCATAGAGCGATCCAACTGATTCATGCACTGGCATGTCTCGCCCCAAGCTCTGAGTCTCTTCGGGCCGCTCGGAGCGTCTTGAGCACACACATACTCAGTCAGCCAATCGACGAGCTTTCACTTCTGGATCTCGCTCATACAATGAATCCGGCCCTCGGACTCACCGAGGAAATCATCGAGCGCTCCACCAATGAATTCCTAAAACGCGCTAATTTGAAGCGAAGTATCATCAGCGCCCCTACACCAGTGAGCGAACTTGAAGAGAGCTATCAAGAAGCTTGGGATGGTGCGGAAACCAATGCGTTCATCCAAGCGTGTTACCAGCTTGCTACAAGCCGGATAGAACATCGCGACGAGCTGGTTGAGTTGCTAGAACTCCATGCGACGAACTTAACGGCGGAGCCACACTTCTATCCGTCGTTGTTGTCACTTTTCGTTCGATTACTGGGACAGTCGGATATCGCAATCGATCAGATTACGACACGTAAACCGCTACCAGGAAAAGCAGTCAAGGAATCCCAGCTTGCGCAAATCAAATCAAATTCACTACACCCCTGCCCGTGGCCAGGCACCGATTTAATGAGCGCCCCCTTGGGGATGGGAACCCTGCGATTACCGAGCACAGGGGGCTTAGACCTTCTTCGCGAAGCTTGGAACATTGGAGTGCGGGTCTTCGATGTAGGCGCGCACTTTGGTGAGGGCAGTGCCGAGGAACACCTGGGAAAGCTCATCCATGAGGTCTCAAAGCAAGATACACAGGCGCGTGAAGAACTCGTTATTATCGGCCGAGCTGGCATCGTTTCTCCCAATCTTCGAGCCGAATGGGAACGGGTGAAAAGTACACCAGAGTACGAGCAAGCATCCATCACCTACCAAGGGTCTACACTCTGTCTAACTCCCGGATGGCTTGAACATTCGCTGTCTGAGTCACGGCATAAACTTGGCGTGGATTGCATCGACGTCGTACTTCTTACCCAGCCCGAGCTTTTCCTTCTTGATGCGAGAGACCGTAACGCGAGATATCGGGATATTCTCGATCAAGAAATCGAAACACTTCTCATCAAAGCATTCACCCAACTCGAAGAGGAGTATCGTAAAGGCCACATTCAATATTATGGAGTCGTCTCTGCTACTCTAGGGCATCCCGGCGATTCGATTGAGCATTTATCACCTGCCCTCATTCTGCGTGCCGCTCAAAAGGCGGGAGGAAAAAACCATCGATGCCGAGTTCTTCAAGGTCCGTTAAATTTCTTAGAGCCTGGTTTACTGGATTGGCAAAATGCATCGACAAAAGATGAGGATCCAATATCGGTGGCCGAGTATCTCTCTCAAGAGAATGTGACTCTGCTGACACATCGACCGCTTAACGCGTCTCAAGGTTCAAAGCTTCATCGCTTTGAGCCAGTACCTCCCACCGGCCCATCCGAAGACTTTGAAACGGCACTGGGAAATCTCAAAGAAGTGGAAGCAACTCTCCGCGATTCCTTTAATCTTCCAATTCGACTCGGCTCGGAGGAAATATCACTCGCGGACCTATTTCATTTCGCAGATGAACTTGAAGAGGCTGTGCCAGAACTCGGTGGAATCGCTGAATGGGAACACCTTAATAAGACGATGATAACACCGAGGATGAAGCGGCTTCTCCAATTCATGGACCAACTGCCAGACCCAGAGGAGGCCGATGCCTTCGCCGTCTTAAGGCCCACCTGGCTCGAGTGCTACAATGCATGTTTGGACGCAACGTTTGAGCGCATGCGTTACAAGACACTCAAGATACAAGACGTCTTTCAGCAAGCGTATGAACCACTGGTTCACGCAGACTTTGTAGAGCATCCATCCGATGCTGCTCTCTCGCTGCTCACCCAAAATCCACTGACCGCCATGACCATCGCAGGGCCAACGAAGCCGGGCGACTTAAAGAGTTGGCCGCGCTTAATGCGTCAGGAACCGGAGGCCGACGCGGTCGAGCGTCTCTTGATGTTCGGTGAGCGTGTCCAAAGCTTGATGAGTTCCTCAAGCTAAAGGCGTTGGAAGATTCGGCGTTCTGCGCGAACACCCTCCGGGAATTTATTCAGCCCATCCCCCCGCATTCGCTCTGCGTGCTCGGTAAAATAGGTCTCCAAGTCAGCTTTCGAGGAGATCTCGTAGTGCACGGTATAGCGCAACGCATCATCGTCCTCACCATCCGTCTCTAACCAGAGACTTGCACGCTCAAACCCTTGAAATTCAAGCATTTCCTCAATGTGTGCCTGCAACCATGGGAGATAGTCTCCATCCAAGTGCTTTTGCACGACTAAATTGACCTCATAAAGTACCATTGAGAAACCTCCATCTAGCGTGTCTGTGCCATTGCGACCCACCTGAAATATGTCATAGGAAGCGCCGAACTCAACCAGAGTCAGCACGATGACTCGGAATCGGGGAGAGACCTATGGCAGCATCTGAAGAGCTCGGAATTAAAGGGATTCATAACTTTCATTTCTTCGTCGAGAAGCCTGAAAGATCGTTCGATTTCTACACCCGCGGATTTGGCTGGGATGAAGTAGCGAAGTCCAGTGATGAAATGGAAGCCCGTAGTGGTCAAAAGAGTAAGGTTTACGCCGCTGGGGATATCGACGTCCTTGTCAGCACACCACAAAACGACGCATGCCGCGCGGCGCGCTATCTCCGAAGACATCCTGCAGGCGTTGGTTCCATTTCCTTCGAAGTAGAAGACATCGACCGCGCATACAAATTCCTCGTCGAACGAGAAGCGACTCCAATCCACCAGGTCGAAGAAGTTCGCGACGACCAAGGCGGACGTTTTCGACACTTCAGCATCACCACCGCTTTAGGCGACGTCTCATTTCGATTCATTCAAAAAGATGACTGGGAAGGCTTCGCGCCGGGCTTCGAAGGCCTTAATGGCGTGAGCCGAGGGAGCACGAACGACTTTAGCTTTTCCCATATTGACCACATCACCTGCAATGCGCAGACCATGGCTCCGATGAAGCTCTGGCTCGAGCACGTGCTAGGAATGGAACAGTGCTGGGATATCGAATTTCACACTGAAGATATCAACAAGGATGCTACGACCGGAACTGGACTTCGCTCGGTGGTCATGTGGGACCCACGCTCAGGTATCAAGTTCCCAATCAACGAACCTTTGCAGCCCTTCTTCAAAGAGGGACAGATCAACAAGTTCGTTGAAGATAACTGGGGTGCAGGCGTCCAACATATCGCGCTTCTGGTCGACGATGTGTGTGAAGCGGTGAAAACACTTCGCTCCCGAAATATCGAATTTCTCAATACTCCCGGCGTCTATTACGATGCGGCTCCATCAAGGCTCGAAAGCCAAGGTGTTTCGGTCGAGAACATCGACCACTCAATGGCACAATTGAAAGAGCTCGGAATCTTGATCGATGGCTCGCCAGTAGACAACTACCTGGTCCAAATCTTCCTCAAAGATGCAATGACGCTCTACAATGAGCCGAAAGCAGGCCCATTCTTCTTCGAACTCATCGAGCGTTGCGGAGACAATGGCTTTGGTGGTGGTAATTTCCGCGCCCTATTTGAGGCAATTGAACGAGACCAGCAAGTTTAAGAGCTTTCCTTACACGCCAAACGAATTCGGGAGGCTTCATGATTAACTACCGTAGAGAGGGCAAGCTACCTAAGAAGCCCCACTCTGTGTTTCGTGACGATAATCAATCACTCTTGTTTGAACACTGCTTTACGCGAGATGGATTCGATGGCCCATTCTCGATCTTGTACAACGAAGCTCCGCCGCAAGGTTTCGGCGACGGTGAATCAGTGGAGCCGCTTTTTACACTCCCCGTAGAGATTGAGGGCGGTGAAAAGGAAGCACTTCGCCGACGACATCTTCGGTCACAGGACCTGGAAGTGGGAGGTACGCCTCTCACCGGACGGAAGCCCTTGGCGTTTAACAGCGATATTGTAATCGGAACATGCCGTCCGACGTCTGAGGACGATATCTACTTTTCGAATGGAGACGGGGATGAGCTGCTCTATATCCATCGCGGAGAGGGAACACTGATCTCACCTTTTGGTCGATTGGACTTCGGTCCGGGCGACTACGTTTTCGTGCCTCAGGCTCTCGCTCACCGGCTCGAACTCCGTGGTACAGAACACTACTTTCTCTACTTCGAGTGTCGAAGCGGTGTTCACTTGCCCAAGCAATACCGGAATCCGGTAGGGCAGCTGAGAATGGATGCTCCCTATACGCATCGAGATTTCCGCGGCCCGGAGCTCGTGAGCCCAATCGACACGAAGTCGATTCTATCCGTTGTAAGCAAGCGCCGTGATCGGTTCACCAAGCACAGTTTTCCCTCGACACCGATGGATACAGTTGGCTGGGACGGGACGGTTTATCCGTTCGTGTTCCCGATCCTAAACTTCAGCCCCCGCATCGGCCAATATCACCTTCCGCCGACGGTCCACGGGACCTTTGCAACCAAGGGCTCTCTGATCTGCTCTTTCGTACCTCGGAAGGTAGACTTCGGGGAAGGCGCGATTCCTTGCCCCTATCCACATAGCAACGTACAAGTGGACGAAGTTATTTTCTATTGCGATGGTGATTTTACCAGTCGCAAGGGCGTCGGTGACGGATCTGTGAGCTTCCATCCTGCTGGGGTACCCCACGGACCACAGCCAGGAGCCTACGAAGCCAGTATTGGAACGGTCGAAGCACATGAAACAGCCGTGATGCTCGATACATTTGACCCATTGAAGTTGACCTCCTGGGCCAGAAGCGTAGAAGCCCAAGAGTACGACGACAGTTGGAAGACCTAACGGGAGTAGAGAAGCCTTATGAAACTCGCGACCTTAAATGATGGAAGCCGTGACGGTGCACTTTTTGTAATCTCACAGAACGGCAAAATTGCCGCTCCGGCTGGGTATATTGCACCGACTATGCAAAGCGCCCTGGATAACTGGGATGGCGTGAAGGCCAAACTCGAAGGGCTCTATAAAGAACTCAACGATAATGAGTGCGATAATCCTTTCATCACGGAAACGGTTGACTGGCACAGCCCCCTTCCCCGCTCGTACGGGTGGGTTGACGGCTCTGCCTATATCAACCACATCGTGCTTGTTCGAAAAGCACGAGGCGCTGAACCTCCTGCGACCCTGGAGACTGACCCACTCGTTTATCAGGGAGGAAGTGACTCCTTCCTGGCACCGCGGGCTCCGATCCCACTCGCAGACGAAGCATGGGGCTGCGACTTCGAGTCAGAAATCGCAATTGTAACGGGTGACGTTCCCCAGGGTGTCAAAGCCGCCGATGCGGAGAAATACATCCGCCTTATTATGCTCTGCAACGACGTAACCTTGCGCAATCTGATTCCCCCAGAGCTCGCCAAGGGATTTGGATTCTACTGCTCTAAGCCACCATCGTCATTTAGTCCGTTCGCAGTAACCTTAGACGAGCTCGGTGATGCCTGGAAAGACGGTCGGGTGCACCTGCCGCTACTCACGCATTACAACGATACACTTTTCGGTGATCCCAATGCCGGTCCCGAGATGCACTTTAGCTTCTTAGACCTGATCGAACATGCCGCAAAGACACGACCTCTGGCCGCTGGCACCATCATAGGAAGCGGCACGATCAGTAATGAAGACAGAGCACGTGGGTCATCTTGCCTTGCTGAACAACGCATGCTTGAGAAAATCGACACCGGTGAGTTCAAGACACCATTCATGAAATTCGGCGACAAAGTCCGAATCGAGATGTTCAACCAAGCCGGTGAAAATATCTTCGGGACCATCGAGCAAGTTGTCGAAAAACACGAGGGATAAGTAATGGCAATCAACCTCTATGGTTATTGGCGTTCATCGTGCACATGGCGTGTGCGGCTGGTGCTTGCCTATAAAGGGCTAGCTTATACCCCGCACCCCGTTCACCTACTCGAGGACGGCGGCCAGCAGCATCAGCCCGATCACCTTGAGAAGAACCCAATGGGTCAGGTGCCGGCGTTCGAACACAATGGATTTGTTCTGAGCCAAAGCTTGCCCATTATGCTTTACCTGGAAGAAAAATTTACCTCGCCATCAGTTCTTCCTAAAGCAGATAAAGCGCGCTTCGAAGTGCTCGAAATCGCGGAAGCGATAAACTCAGGAACCCAGCCACTCCAAAATCTCGAAGTGATGCAACGACTGAGCAATGAGTTTGACCTGACAAAAGAACAGTCCCGAGCGTTTGCAGCCGCTTATATCGAAAAGGGATTGAAGGCGACCGAGAAGCTCATTAGACGGTCACGCGGTAAGTTTTGCGTAGGAGACGACTTCTCGATCGCAGATGCGTGCCTGATTCCTCAGCTCTACAATGCGCGACGATTTGAATTGGATATGGATAAATTTCCGGTTCTGCTTGAAGTTGAGACCGCTCTGAGCAAGCTCGACATACTCGACTCGGCCCATCCTAATCGACAGCCTGACGCCGTATTATAGCCAAAGCGCCCTCGTGAGCGCCGGCTAATCTCACCTAAGAGCGCCACCTAGAAATGGCAGCTCGGGTCACTCCATGTGTACATCCAAGGGCTACCGTCCGCCTGAGCTACAGGGTAAAGCTCCACGCGTGTACCATTGTCGGCGACAACGATGTCGAGAGGTTCCCAGAAGTCGATATAGGTCATTTGCTGGGATGCTTCATAAGCTACCTCGCCATCAATGTAGACCCTGATCCGTGCAGTACTGATCTGAAATGAATCGCTCTCCCATGGCCAAAAGGCTGACTCGTAAGTTCGGTCACAGAAGTAGTGGACCCCTACTGAAAAGTAATAGTTAGAATCTGAAGTCGCCGCGGGGTTATCGAATAGCAAGTCTTGGTTGATATTCTCAGGTCCGAAACCAACGATATTATCGACGTCTAAGCGAGGGTCATTGGCCGAATTATTATCAGGTTGACCTCGATTATTACCGCCCCAGTCTGGCGTCATAGAGAGATAATAAACATCGTCCCCGCTTGTGAACCAATTACCGAACGGTGCTCGGTAATGAAGGTCGATATCACTTGAGCCGGTATCCCAAGTAAGCTCAATGTGTAGGGCCACTTGAGGCTTTACAGTTAGGAAAATGCAATCCTGAGATGCGTCACAGTTATTCGAATCTCCGACTGTTAGACAGATTTGGTAATCGCCAGAGACGTCCCCCAAGAGCGTTGCATTCGCCTGGTTCGCATTTTGAATCTGTGCCTGACTTCCACTCGGTCGGCTTACAACCTGCCAACTATAGGTGAGCGAGGCACCAGATGACGTGTAGGACCCAGTACCATCCAGTGATACTGTAGTATCAGGAATAACTTCCTGGTCGACGCCGGCATCTGCAACAGGGCCTCCCGCTAGGCACGGATCGCAGGAACCATTATCAAAGTAATCGCACGTGTTCTGGCTCTCATTGCAGCTGATATCGAAGCAAGCTGGCTCCGAAACCCCAACACTACAGTCTCGGCTTCCACCTCCTTGGCAACTGCCGGCAGAACAGGTGTCGCCAACTGTGCAAAATAGGCCATCCTCACAGCTCTGTCCCTCACGGGCCGGCTGCGCGATACAAGCTCCCGAACTCGGGTCACACACACCATCGTTGCAGCTATCACTCGCTCCCGAACAATCACGGGGCGAACCTGACGCGCAGGTTCCCGCCTGACAACTGTCATTAACGGTACAGAGATTCCCATCGTCGCATACTGTGCCATCGACTGTAGGAACATTCGCACAGGCATCGATACTTTCATCGCATTGCGAAACCTGACACGCATCGCCGGAGTCACCACATACGATTGGGGCTCCCGGAAGGCAGGAACCACCACCACAGGTCTCAGCACCATTACAATAGAGACCGTCATCGCAACTTGCGACGCCGTCTTCATCGACGGCACCGTCACAGTCATCGTCTATACCATTACAAATATCCGATTGACCGGGATTAATTGCGCCGTTCGAGTCATCACAGTCACCTTCACAGGCACTGATACCATCTTCGTCAAGGTCAAGTTCGTCTGCTGGAATCGTCCCGTCGCAGTTGTCATCTAGGCCGTTGCATACTTCTGCTGTTGGTTGAACGCCGCCTTCACAAACACCGGACCAAGAGCCGTCAACGCAATATTCTTGTCCGTATTCGCATGCGCCAATCTTCGTACCGCACTTACGCCATTGCCCATCGAAACACGTGTCCCCTTCGGTCGGCTCTGAAGCTGTGGGGCTGAGTTCCATACAAATTCCGCTGCTTTCAGCGCACGCGAAACCGCTTGGACAATCAGAGTCGGCTTCACAGCCAATCGCCTCTCCATCTCCAACTGAGAGGTCGATACACTGACCACTGATACATGCCATCCCGAACGAGCAATCGTCGTTTGATGCACAAAATTGGGTCTCCTCGACTTGATCGCCAGAGTCAATATAATCAGGACCGGCATCCCCGGTGTACTCCTCTACATCAACTTCACCGCCGATAATTGAGCGTTCCTCCCCGCACGCTAAAAGTGCGAGAGCGAAAGCAATATACGAGAATCCTTTAAGGAACTGGCTTGATGAATATAGGTGACGCATCATTATTCTCCCTCCGCACAATGAAGCAGAGTCTCACTACCAAGAGGGGTGACAGATTGCGCATCGACATCGAGACGCCCACTCATCCAGGTTTCACACGTTTCTCCCAAAACCATTGTTTGATTCGACAATTCGACCGCGCCCCCCTGGGCAGTTACCAAGATGGTCACTTCAACCGGCGCACTAATGGCAAAAGCGTTTACAGCCACATCGTAAACGCCGGAGGTCATCGCCTCACGACCAATAAGGACCCGCTCGATTCCTCGTTCCCCCTCATCATCACCAGTATGGATAGGGGCATCTTCATCAGGAGCACCGTCCAGGTCTGCGTCCCTGAAAGGTGTCTGAAAACTGCAGTTCTCCGGTGAGAAGAGTGTGTTCCCTTCCGGAATGAGGTGTAAATCGAGGTCACCGAGCGTCGGATCCCAAATTAGGTCAACCTGAATCGAATCGCCCATTCCGATATCAAAGGCTACGACTTCACTATCGCTGGCACCCACTGAATCGGTAACAGTAAGCTCAACTTCGTAGAGCCCAGCGACATCCGGCATCAAGTATAGGAGTTCACTTGATGCCTCAAAAAGCTCAAGCGTCGAAGCACGAGGGATTGAAACTAAGCGCCACTCAAAACTAAGTGGATCGCCTTCCGGGTCGTTTGAAGCAGCGCCGGAAAGTTCAAGCAGCTCCCCAATTCGACCAAGCGTCGACTCGGTCTCGACGACCGCTTCCGGTGCTTCATTGCTTCGACCGATGCCCGAGAGACTCCAGGCCGCGCTCA
>JAYYQC010000158.1:0-14453 GCA_036128675.1 Myxococcota bacterium
GCTGAGGAAGAGGGTGATGAGTTCAGTTGCGATGGGCGCGACAACGATTGCGATATTGCCATCGATGAAGGCCTCGATAACGATCAAGACGGATTTGGCTGCGAACCCAATAGCGAGAACTGCAATCGAACCAGCGCCGACATCGCTTTCCGGTGCTCACGTGACAATGGTGTCGATTGGGACTGCAACGACCGAGATGCTTCGGTTGGACCAGGCTTGGAAGAGGTCTGCGACTATAAGGATAACAACTGCAATGCCGAAGTTGACGAAGGCGTTCGCAATGAATGTGGTCACTGCGAACCAACCTGCGACGTTACACAATTCGGTGGCGAAGGTGGTCTTCCTCTAAATCCAACAGAAGAGAATAGCAGCTCAATATCTCTCAATGATGATGGTACCTTGACGGTCTTTTCCGAGGTCGTCGATGTTCAGTTTGCCTGGATCGCCGTCGATCAAGGCGGTGTCGTTTCTAAAATCGACACTCGAACTGGAGAAGAAGTTGGACGGTATTGTACTGCATTGGGGCCGTCGGCTCCGCAGGTTCCTCAAGGGGTCGAAACCGATTATGGGCGCGTCCGAGGCGTCTCGAATGTCTGTGGTGCTTGCAACTCATGCAACCGAGGCTCTCGAACCGCAGTCCTTAAAGGCTCCGGCGACGTTTTCATCGCAAACCGCGCCTTTAGCTATCAAGGAACCATCACGAAGATTGCCAACCTCGAGCGTGACTGTATCGATCTGAACGGAAACGGTGTCATCGATACTGCTCGCGACCATAATGAGAACGGCATCATTGACATGACAGTTGGTGCGGGTGAGAAGCAGGAGTATTTCGCAGAGAACGACGAGTGTATCCTTTGGACCCGCGCACCCACCAGCGTTGTTGATGGATACAACTCAAGTGATAGTACCCCAAGTACTTCCGCGGCGAGCATCGCAAACTACGGCAGTGGCTACTTTCTGCCCCGCGCTCTCGCAATCGATGCCGATGGCGATGTCTGGTTAGGTAACTGGTTCGACGCAGGCTTCTTCGAGATGGACCCCAACTCCGGCAAGGTTAAGCGCTGGGTCTATATGGGCATCAATCCATACGGTGCCGTCATCGATAGTCGCGGTATTCTTTGGGCCCCGCATTCATGCTGCAGTAGAGGTCAGCTGCGAGGCTTCAATACCAACAACTTCCGAGTCCCCAGCGATAATACGGATTGGAACAATGCTTCGAGTAGTAATCGCTGGGAAGCCAATGAACTCGGTCCGGTCCGCACGCAATCTTGGGGAGACCGCGGTAATTACGGTATTGCCGTTGATGGCAAAGACCGGGTCTACCTCGGAAGCTACGGACAGAATAATTGGGCCGCGTCCCAATACGACCCAGCCGATAATTCGTGGAAAAAGCTCGTCTCATCAAGCTCAGGTAGCGGTCGAAACCCAAGTGCAGGCATGGGGCGCGGCGTCACAGTTGGTGCCGATGGCGTTGTGTGGGTTGCCCAACATGGCGGCTGGAATAACGGCCGACTCACTGGGTACGATTCGGAATCGCTCAATATTGAACACGACCTCTATCTCGGTTCACGCGGCGATATCCCAATTGGGGTCGGTATAGGTAGCGGTGGTAAGATTTGGACCAACAACCAACGCTCACAGAATTTAACCGCGTTTGACCCCCGCACGGGAGCCTATGGCTTTTATCCAGAAGATGTTGCGCCAACGAAGAACCTGAGAGCGAGTCTCTATACTTACAGCGACTTTACAGGAAACCTCGCGAAGACGTTCACCGACCCAGAGGGACGCTACCGTGAGAATGTCAATGGATGTGGAGATGGGCCGGTTACCAACTGGGCACAAGTGAATTGGAGCCTTACCAGCCGACCGAATGACACGACCGCTCTCATCCGGGTGCGGTCATCGGACGACCCGGCCTCCATGGACGATTACGACCACCCAAGCTGGGGCAATTGGTTTCCAAACGATGATTATTTCGAGACGCCTGATGGGGCGCTCGACGGAACAGCTTCCCTTGAGGGCATGCCAAACCCTCAAGATCGCTACTTGCAAATCGAAGTCGTCATGGTCGCAAACAGCGACAATCAAAAGCCCGTTCTCCGCACATTTGCGGTAGCTCGAACTTGTGATCGATAAAGCGCTAAGCTTTCAACGAGGAACTCGCATGAAATTATTCCAGGCATTGAAAACTCTAAGCACAGTCTCTGTCGCCCTCGCCTTGATCGGCCTGTCGACGGGTTGTGGGGAAAACCAAGTGAGTGGCGGTGGGCTCGAGCCCCCCACCCTGGACCCTTATCCAGCCTTAACGAACCAAGCGTTGCTTACCGTGACCGGCTCAAAGGACTCGGGAACGGCTATCCGTTACCAAAAGGGCTCACAAGATGCCGTGGTAGCTGTTGAAGCCAACGAGAGTACGAGTTTTGAATTTCAAGTCTCATTAGACGAGGGCATCAACCGGTTCGCGATTCAAGCGACCAACGCAAATGGGCGTCAATTCAGTACTGCGGTTCGCTTAACCACCACGCTTGATACGATTCCCCCTCGGGCACCGACCTGCCCTGACTGCCCTGTATCGGTCGAGGCAGAAAGTACAGCCGAGCTGGTAGGAGAAAAGGACGCCGAGGCAAATATTCTCAGCGACGAGGACGAAGTCGTCACCTATACCGACTCGACCGAATGGAGCTACCGCGTCGCGATCCCAGCCGGTATCAATACCTTTACACTCCGCTCGATGGACAAAGCAGGCAACGTCAGTGAAAAACTGGTTCTAAGCATTACCGGAACAAGCGGGACACTTGAGGCACCAACGATTAACTGCCCTGGCATCTCAGAACCGACCAGCAACTGCTCTCTCACTTCAAATAGCACCACGGTTACACTCACGGGTGGGCATCCCGGTGGAGCCGTTGTCAAAGGAGAAGATGCCACAAATCCCGGCGAGCTCTTTTCAATCTCAAGTACATCCGCCGGCGACGATACCGCGCCTGGAAGCTGGAGCCATACATTTGCAGTAAGCGATGGCACCAATCGCTTTACGCTCGTCTCTCAAAAAGACGGCGAGATCAGCCCACCTGCGACGCTGACCGTGTCCCTTGATGCTACACCACCCAATCCACCTCAGCTCAACGAATTGGCCGAGGTCATCGGCTCGAACCAAGCGACTGTTATCGGTACCAATGACGAGGACGTCGTCAGTATGTGTATCCGTCTCGGACAAAATCCGAATTGCGATGTAATTCCAAACCTCTTCAATCCCCAGGCGTTTGCAGTAGATGTACCGCTTGCGCTTGGCGATAATATTCTCTGTTTTCGGGCCTCTGATGCTGCTGGAAATCAAAGTGAACCCGCGTGCGTTGAAACGAGCCGGATCGAGGGACCAAGTCTTGAGATCCTTACACCGGCAAGCGGTGCAACCATCGCAGAAGATACGATGTCTATCCGAGTCAATGCACAAGGTACTGATGAGGTCGGCAGCGAAGTCATCGAAGTAGTCTACTGGCTCGATACAATTCTGGACTCAGGTGGCGCACAACTCTCCGTCGACCCACTTGGCAACGCCGGAGATTACGCAGGCGTGGCTGACCTGAGCGCATTCGTGAACGGCACCAGTCATACCCTTTACGTCCGAGCCACCAATGCCCTCGGATTAACCACCGAGCGCAGTGCCCGCTTCGCATACCAATCCGGCTTTACTTTGGTTTCGGATACCGGTGCCCCCGGTCACGCCCGCGACCCTCAAATTGCGCAAGACGCCAACGGCGTTGTGCACGTGGTTTGGAAAGATGACTGTACCCAATTCGCATCTTGCACCGTCGATGGGCGAACCGGTCTCACCGCCCCGGACATCTTTTACCGAAACCTTGATGGAGATTCCTGGAGTGCGGTCACCCCGATCACAACGGAGACCAGTGACCTCGTGGACGGTACATCGAATGACCCCGCTATAGCGATCTCGCCGAGTGGTACCTTACACGTCGTGTGGAGCGATAACGGTCAATCCGACTCTCTCACCGATTTCGACCTTTACCACCGCAGCCTCGACTTAACCTCGGGAACTTGGAGTGACATTGACGTTATCGTCGACAGCGACGTCATTGATGCAGCCCCCGAACTTGAATTTGATACAGACGGTCGTCTGCACATCGTATTTGTACGCTCTGACTACACCAGCGACCCACTCAGCGTTGATATCTACCATACTGTGAACTCGGGTATCGCCTGGGCAACGCCACTCAAGGTAAGCGACCATGCCGGAGATGGGCTTTCCTCAGAACCAGATTTCATCATCACTCAAGATGGGACGGTACACGTAACTTGGCAGGATACGGGTACGACATCCTCCTCTCCCTCCAACGAGGATAGTGACATCTTCTATATTCGATTGGTTGAAGAGGGCAGTGGGTTCGCCGCGCTCGAATCTGAGCCCATCCTGGTAAGTAATAACCCAATCGACGACGCTGCTGGGCGAGCAGATCCAAACAATGCACGCTCCATTCAGCCCACGATTACGAGCGCAAACGACAAGATTTACATCGCCTGGGAAGATACCACGCCGGCAATTGAATCTGACACTGACAGCGATATCTTTATCCACAGCTTCCAAGATGGCGTTATTCAGGAGTTCCCTGCGACGGTTTATTTGGCACCTACCGGGAGCACCTCCAGTTCGCAGCAGGTCTCTCTACTTCCTCTCGAAGATGGACGCATTATGCTGACCTTTATTGAACTCGACTCATTGAGTTTCTCTGAAATCAAATACGCTATCCTAAGACAATCTGGAGTCATGACAGGTGTCGAAGTATTGAGTTCCGGCGGAGGGCTTGCTCAATCGCCACAGACCATTCTCAACGGGGCCAGCATCGGTCTGAGCTGGTTTGATAATTCGCCGATCGATGACCAAGATTTCGAGCAACCCAATAACGGCGGCCCCGATGACGACGTCGTCTTCCAATGGGTGCCAACACCATGAAGTACATTGAGATCCGGACTCTCTTGCTCAGCAGTTTCTGGTTGGTCTGCGTGATCGCGTGTCAGATCGACCTGGTAGCCGATACTGAGAGTTCTACTGGCTGCACAACATCGGCCGATTGCCCCGATGGTCAGATCTGCGATGCCTTTGTTTGTACTCAGACGTCGAGCAGTGATCCAGACGGAGACTTCATCTACGCCCCCAATGACAACTGTCCGGATACCGCCAATAGTGACCAAGCGGACCTGGATGGTGATCTCATCGGAGATGTCTGCGATGACGATCGTGACGGCGATGCAGTGCTTAACGACGCGGACAACTGCCCAGATACTTCAAATGCTGAGCAAACCGACAGTGACCGTGACCAGATTGGTGATGCCTGTGACGACGAAACGACTCTCTGGTGTGACTGCACTGACCTTCAGATCTGCGGGGAAGAGACAGATGGACTGTGCACGAATGGTTCAGTTTGCCTCGCGGATATAGACTGCACCGACGGTCAAAGCTGTATTGATGGCACGTGTAGAGTTGACGATCGAGGTTGCCTCAGCGACAGCGATTGTACCGATGGATTCTGCAACTCAGCCTATGTATGCGTTCCGAACGTTTGCGGTGCCGATGCTGAGTGCCCAGAAGTTTGCGATGGCGGTGTCTGCGGTGAGTGCAACGAAGCAAGCCCCTGCCCCGGAAATCAAGAGTGTAGTGGAGGCATCTGCCTTGAGAACATGACCTGCGGCGATGATACAGACTGTGTAGGCGAACGTATTTGCGGTGACGGCGGAAGTTGCCAAAACGCAGCATGCAGTGAGGATGCATTCGAGCCAAACGATGTTTTTGCAACGGCTGTAGCGTTACCTGAAGGCACACAAGTTCTCGAGCTCTGTGCGGCCGCCGATGGTGCGACCGGGTTGAGCGATACCTTTGATGAAGATTGGTATCACCTCGATGATTACGTTGGCGACGGGGTGGTGGTCTCAGTGGCCTATGACACAAGCACTGGCTTTCTTG
The DNA here is from genome assembly GCA_036128675.1 of Myxococcota bacterium. Lineage (GTDB taxonomy): Bacteria > Myxococcota > XYA12-FULL-58-9 > XYA12-FULL-58-9 > JABJBS01 > JAYYQC01. The sequence continues at coordinate 5,978 of JAYYQC010000158.1, forward strand.
AGCTAGCCCTCTTTAACGAAGACGAAATTATGAATGGAGCGGGTGTCGGAACCCCCAACGCAGCAATCTTGGATCTCCCTCGCGTTGAGGCCGGAACTAAGTTGAGGATGCACTCATTCGGCTTCGAGACGATTCCCTATACGATGAATGTCGTTCGCATTCCGGGTGGACGCTGCCCTGAAGATGCCTGGCATCCCAATAGCCTTGCGCTCGAAGCTGGCGACATGCTTGATGTGAGCTTCGAAGATACCTTTACGGATGAGAACGGTAATGCAGCTGCTGGAAATCTTGCCCGCGGCATCCGCGATATCGCGCTGTGCAATGAAAAAGACGAAGATTGGTTTACCGCAGAAATCAGTGATGGCCACACAGGCACCATCACAATGAGCGACCCCAGCGGAAATGCAGTCTTGGAAGTCTACGTGAATTCATCTGCAGAAGATGGTTTGATTGCACGTGCGGAGGGGTCATCAGCCTCCAAGGTTGTTAACTTATCATCCAGTAGCTCAGCGACCTACTTTTTCAAAGTATCGACCTACCAAGATAGCGGTACGACTGCCGGGCTCGACTTATCACTTATCCGAAACTGATTCAGCCGCACGACGCTTAACCAAATCGATGGCTTCAAGGTCTGACGTGTCGACGTGGGGAACCCGAGCGAAATCCGCAAATGGTATCAGCTCCCCCAGGATATCAAGATACTTAGAGTCGGGATATTTAATGCGAGCTTTGTCTAAGATGCGTCCATTATTCTCAAGATTTCGGTTATCTCGACTCCATTGAGCGCGAACAACTTGAAACGCGAAAAATACAGACTCGTCATCCAATTCCAAAACCTCACTAGGGACAAAGCCAGTCCTTGACTCAAAGCGTACTGGGTTAAGACCATTCACCGCCTTTGAGTTCACCAACATAAGGGTAAGCGGTGAGAGTTCCTCAGACTCATTGCAGCTTAGGTCGAAACACAGCTTTGTTACCGCGGCGTTGGTACCAGGAAACCAAACGTTGTCGAGTTCCCACTTTGAGATGCGAGACCAGCCTGAGACACCATTGTCGAGTTGATACTCCGCCCATTCGCCTTGAATGCGCAGCTGCTTCCCCCGTTGACCTCTCAACAAATTCGCTTTGAAATTTTTGATGATGTTCGCTTCATCAACCGGGTCTGCCAGCCACTCTTCATCAGTAGGCGCCAGCTTTAATATGAGATTCTCAGCGTTGAGATAGACGCTGGTTTCCATCGCTTGCCGTTGAGCAGAAACCTGCTCGAACTTCACCTCATCGGTGCATCCAGTCAGAAGTCCGCATGATACGAGCCATGCGGCCCCCCATCGAGCCATTGGGTTCATCACAGTATCCTCTCTATCCTTTTCGACATCATACGAAGCGAATTCAGTCGAAGAAAGGCTTTCCGGTAGGGAATCACTAACGCTATAAGTAAAGACATGAATTGGTTATTTTTAAGAGGTCTTGCCCGCGACGCCCGGCACTGGGGTTCATTTCCACATATTTTTGAAGAGCGGGTACCTGAAGCCAAGGTATTTACACTCGACCTCGCTGGTATGGGGACTGAACGTCGCCGGAACGCGCCAATTTCAGTGCGTGAGACCATGGAAGATGCCCGACATCGATGGGAGGCCTTAAATGCCGACCATGGGGGTCCGTGGGGGCTTCTTGCCATCTCATTTGGAGGAATGGTGGCACTGGAATGGGGCAAGCAACATCCTTACGACTTCCAAAGAATCGTTGCGATCAACACCTCGGTCGGTAGCCTTAGCCCGGCTCAGCATCGCTTACGCCCGGGGGTATGGCTGGACTTCCTGAAAATTGCGCGCTCGAAGTCTCCCCTCCAAAAGGAACGCACGATCCTTGGGTTTAACAGCAACATTACGGCAAACCGCGACACGAAACTCGAAGAAGAATGGTCCGGCTACGCCGCCCATAAGCCAAACCCAACCCAAAACAGCATCCGGCAGATTCTTGCAGGCATCGGCTACCGAGCGCCCGATCACCTTCAGCCCCCGCTCTTGATTGTCTCATCACTCCAAGACAAGCTTTGTCATCCGACCTGCTCATGGAACCTGGCAAACCATCTGGGAGCACCGGTAATCTTCCACGACCGCGCTGGACACGACCTGCCCATGGACGCTCCAGAGTGGCTTTCCGATCAAATCACGACTTGGTTAAAACAGGGCTGAGCTAGGCAAGCGTCTCAATAATTGGCTCGACAAAGAGCGATTCACGCCAGCCGGTGATGTCGTCGCGCCGACTCAAAGAATCGGCATCCTTTGGCGGATTTAACGCGATGTCTTCAAGGGTAGCGTTACTCATCAACACATCCGGCTCGAGGTCCATCGTTTCCGCAATTTCCTTGCGCATTGCTCTCAACTTCTCGAAGCGTTTTCGAGATGTAGGATCCAAGAAGCGACCGGTGCGACGACGGCGACGCTCATCTTTTCGATCGGATGTCACAGGCTTGGCTGCCTGAAGTGCCTGGATCAATTCTTTACCAAAGCGTTCGATACCAGCCTGACGTAAGCCGGGGCGCGGTTTTAGTTGCGCGAGTTTCTTTGGATTTTCAATTGCGAGCTTCACAAGCAGGTCATTGCTCATCACTTTAAACGGGGGGCGATCCAGCCTCCGAGCGATATTGTCTCTGCTTTTATAGAGAGCCGCGACCCGCCCGAGCTCTTCATCGGTGAGCTTACCGAGACCTTTGAGCCGCCAAAACCCCTCTGGGTCATGGGCTGCAGGTCGATTAAGCTGCCGCATCAAGCCCGGTATCCGCGCGAATTCCTCAACCGCCCACTCGTAGCGTTCAACCTTGAGAAGTTCTTCTGCGAGGATATGCATCAAATCGTGCAGAAAGTGCGTATCGAAGCGGGCATAGCGCTGCTGTTTCTCGCTGAGTGGCCGTCGGGTCCAATCCGAACGCTGTAGCGATTTATCGGATTCGAACTCGAAATAATCCTGTAAGAGCGAGGCCAATCCGAACCGTTTACGCCCAATCAGACGACTCGCCAGCATCGTGTCGAAGAGACCCGCGAACCTGAACCCAAAGTCTCTGTAAAGACAGATCAAATCGTACCCTGCATCATGAAAAATCTTGATGATACTCGGATTTTCGAAAAATTCCGCCAAGCCCGAGATATCGTCAATCGAGAGAGGGTCGATGATCGCGTCGCGGCCTTTGGCTGTCATCTGGATGAGGCACACCCGCTCTTCATAGTGGTGGAACGAATCGCTCTCGGTGTCTACGGCGATCACGTCCGCACCTCGGAGAAACTCGAGCCATTCGTCGAGAGCTTCTGGCGTATCGATGTACAAAGCATCGTCTGATTTGTCGCGGTCGTAGCGCATCGTGGCCTCTCTATGCCATAGCGTCCCTATCAGCCAACCATTTTGTCCCCTAACTGGGCGATCAGTGCACTCATTTTTTGAGTTACACGCCCCAGATCACCCGATATAGTGCATCTATGATCCAACGCACGCTGACCCTACTCTCTATCTTCATACTCATCTCGTGCTCTTCGGGTGCTGGCTGCTCCGACGGCTGCGACGGGCTGAGCAACGAGGCCTACCCAGAACCGCCAGCGGTTGGGGGCGAGGTCCTCGACAACGTGGTGCGTGCTCGACTTACCGAGACCGCTCTGGACTTTCTCGGTTCAAGCTTCGGTGCTTTGCTCGGGGGTTTCTTTACTGTCGAAGGCGACCAAACCAAATTTTACCTCGATGAAACGCTGCTGGGAGATGAGAGCCCAGTTCTCGTTCGTGATGGCTGCGACGGTGCAGGGGGTGCAACCGATCCCTGTGACCCTTCGCTCCAGACACCACCATCGTGGCTCGGCTTCTCGAATGAAACGCTCCAAGAATCGCTCGTGCTATCTTGGGAGGACTCAACCGAAGATGCTGGACCGGGTCTTCGAGCAAGCATCAACAATTTAGAACTCGACCTCGATATGGTCCTGTTGACTAACTTTGATACCGACCTCGTTCCCGCGGCTGCTTGCCATATTCGCAACAAGCCCGGGCGCGCAGCCATCACCATCGATGAACTCTCATTTGTTCTTCGAATCGCAGTCGAAGACGGCTTGGTTGGACCAACCTTAAGCCTTACCCCAGAAGAAGTCGTCATTGATTTAGGGGCCGGTGGGCAGCTCTCAGCAGTCGCCCTCGACATCACCGCGTGTGATGGCTTAACCCCGGGCGATGAAGCCTGCGCCGACCCAGTCTGTGATTCCCCCGACGCAGAGTGTCCTGACCTCTGCGAAATCCTAGACCTTGCTGGAGAACTCAGCGACCTACTCTTAAATGTTTTCCAGCCGGTTTTTGATGAGCTCGCAAGGACTCTTGAGACAGTTATCGGCGACGCTCTCGTCGCTGCGCTCTCTGACCTACCGCTTGGCATTGAAGGTTCTGTCTCACTCAAAGACCTAGCGGGAAGCCTCCTGGCCCGAAGCAGTGACCTAGCACTTAAGGTCGCGGCGAGTAACAACCTAGACATCACCGGACCAAGTCCGGGCCGTGGGCTCGATATCGGTCTGATCGGTGGTACTTCGGCCCTGACGACTGCCCCCTGCGCGAGCGCCGCTACCCCGGTGAACTTCAGCGACCTGGTGGGAGCACCGCCCGAGTTTACAGGCTTCGTCGAGTTGCCAAGCTCCGATGGTGAAAGCTCGGTTTTCGAGGCGTATCACGTCGCATTGACCATCTCGGAAGCTTTCTTGAGCCAAGCGATGTTCTCAGTATTCAGCACCGGTACCTTGTGCCTCAACCTGACATCGAGCGATGTCGCTGAGTTGACCGACGGTCAATTTACACTTACCGCTGGGCTTCTAGAGGGATTCGCATCCGAAATTGTGGGTCTCGCCGAGCCAATGGCACCGGCTGCGATTGGTATTCAAGCCCGTGAAGCACCGAGAGTTCGTATCGGCGCAGGTCGGCAGCTCGCGGAAGGAATCGCCGACCCTCTCGTCGAAATTGTCATGGACGACCTTGCCGTTGATATATCACTTTTCATCGATGGTGCGTTCCACCGAGTCGCGGGTCTATCGTCTGATCTCAGAGTCGCGATGAATGTTGCAAGAACCGACAACGATGTCCTTCAGTTGGTCGTTGAAGGAATCACCGTCGAAAATACCGAGCAAATCTATAATGAGATTGCTGAAGGGGCCGACTTATCCGGTCTTTTCGAGTTCATGGTAGACTTTGCAATTCAAACCGCTCTCGGTGACCAACTTCAATTCGAACTGGACTTCGCGGATGCAATTGGCGAGGCGCTGGGTGCACCAGTGACGCTTAATATCAACACAGTAAGACGAGACCTGGGTGCAGACGGTGCGGCTTATCTTTCCGCATATGCGACACTTTGTTCAGAGGCCGACCTGCTCAACGAAAGCAACCCCGCATGCTTCGTTCCTCCAGCGACAGCTGTGGACGAAGACACAACTACCGAAGCCTTCTGGCGTGACGCCCCCGGATCAAATGAGGCATTTCCATCCCACGGTCAACTTCGGTGGCAAGCACCTGCATTGCCTGGCATTCTTGAAGCGCGCATCGACGAAGGTATGTGGTATCAAGTTGCGACGGAGTCATCAGATGACTCTGACTTCCAGATCTTTACTTTAGACCAAAGCTCGCTTCACGCAGCAGGCTACCACCGCATCGAGTTCCGACTACGGTACAGCCATGGACGATACACGAAGACGCTCGCACTCGGTGAACGTACGTGGCTTTTCGACTCGATTGCACCCAAGATTGTCGAGCGCTCCGAAGACCTTCATCCAGAGTTCTGGGCTGTTCGGGAAGTAGGAAGCCCAGACAACCTTCGCTTTGAAGCACAGGATCCTGGCACTGGTGCATGGATAGACTGGGCGCGTGCGAATAAATGCTCGGTGAACTTTCGATGGATAGACCTCGCTGGTAACGCGTCAGAGGTTATTCACTTTGAGACTAGAACAAGCGATGGTTCTGCAACAGGAGTCTCGGAAGCCATTTTCGGGACCGAGTCATGCGACGCGTCAGGCTCGGATGACTCGTCGAGTGGTTGCGCTGGTGGAGGCGGTGCTGCTGAGATACTCGGATTGTGGACACTCGGGCTATGGTACCAACGCCGTAAAAAGAAACGCAGCTCAAGCTAAAGTGAACACCGCAGGCTCGCGGCATTCCAGCGAGAGCCTGCATCTTGATAGGCTGCAATCAAGCGGTCAGCACGGGTCGTACCCGACTCACTGATCTCTCGGAGGGGTTCGAGGTAGAGCTCCTCTCCCTGCCCCAGACGAGTAAGGCCTGCCCTACTCAGCTCCAGAACCTCGGCGGCGAGTTGTCGGATCGACCAAGTTGCTCCTTTGGCCCGAATACCGTCCATGGCCGCGGCTCTCTGCATTTGAATCACCTGAGCTCGGTCCCAGCCACACGTCAAAGAATCTAAGGCCTCTAACGCGGATGCATCATAAAAGATGCCCTTCCATAGTGCGGGCAGTGCAAGAGTCATCTCTCTCGGACCACCGTCTGCGGATCGACACTCAATGAAGCGTTTGAGTCGAACTTCGGGGAACAACGTCGATAAGTGAAGCTCGAAATCGGCAACCGTCGCACGCTGATCTTGCCAACCATCTTCCAGAAATTGGCCAAAAGTGAGTCCATCAACTTGATGATATCGGTCGTCTCGAAACACGAAGAACATTGGGATATCGAGTACCCATTTGATGTAACTTTCGTAGCTGAGCTCGGGGCTAAAGTAGACTTCAGGAAAGCCACAGCGCGCGGAATCAACATCAAACCAAACAGCCGCTCGGTGCGAGCGCCACCCAGAAAGTCCATTTGGGCCAAATGGCGAGTTGGCGAAGAACGCGGTTACAAGAGGCGATAATCGTGTTGCGACCCTTACCTTCTTGGCCATGTCATCTTCAGACACATAATCAAGATTGGCCTGAATTGTGGTGGTCAAAGTCATCATATAATGAGCTAGACGACCTTTATCTTGCAGGTAAGAGCGCATCAGTTGGTGGCGTTCGCGAGGCATCCAAGCAACTTGGTCAGGGTAGAAATCAGGGCGCATAGCAACTTCGCTAACCCGTGCATCGATCGCCTCAACTTCGGGCTTGAGATCTCGTAAAAACGCGTCGAGTTCCTCAGCCGTCTCATGCAAAGTTGCCAGTGGTGCTCCCGAGAGTTCTATCTGGCCGCCTGGTTCGAGTGTGACTGAAGCACGACCGCGGCGAAGCATCGTCGGTTGCTCAAAGCTGGGAGACGCTTCCCAACCATGTTGGGTCAGCCCTTGTAAGATCGGTCGGACGCCATCTTCGTAGGTCAGCGGGCGTAAGCTCTTCGCATCGTAGGTTAACTTTTCTACCTCGGTGCCAATCCGGAGTGGGCCTGATGTCTTCTCACCCGCTTGAAACCAAGAGACAAGCTGTGAAATGGACTCTACGACTGGGCTATTCTGAGGTGAAATATCGGCTGACATACTCTACTCGCTTCGTTTGTTCGGATGTGCTACCCCATTTAAGCCGGTTCGACAAACGATACCTTTGATCTATTCTTTGTACCGCCGCGTGGAGTTGTACGTGATGACATTTCACCCGAAAAATCCGGATATTGAAGAAGCAGTAACGCTATTCCTGAAGGCGATTGGACACTTCGGCGAGTCTGAGACCGAAAAAACTCCAGAGCGTGTTGCTGAGTTCTGGCACCAACACTTACTCGTCGGCACTGAAACCGAGCGCACTCTTCAAGTTGAAGGCATGCCGGCTGAGTCGCATGATCCCGTCATTATGCGTGATATCGATTTGCACATCGTCTGTCCCCATCACCTCACCATAGGGATGGGACGAGGTACACTGGCTTACATCCCTGACGAGGAATGGTTCGGCCTTGGAACGCTCGCCAAAATCCTGGAAGCCGCAACCGCCAAATGCACACTTCAGGAAACAGCGACCCGCGAAGCGGCTGACCTAGCATTCAAGCTACTCTCGCCAAAGGCCGCCTATGTAAAACTTGAGTTTTTGCATCCATGTCACAACGCCCACTTTGGCGCGTCATCGCGAACTACTGTCGTTACGGAAGCATTCCGCTCCAAGGACGATAAATCGAAAAGCACGCTTGAATCAGCCCTCATGCGGGCGGATGACAGCCACGGAGTGTGATGGGACTAGGCTTAGAGTGGCTCGAGCCCAAGGGTTGCTGCACCTGAGGTGGAGACCAGCGGGAAGAAGTAGCCCCCGGTCGGTTCTCGACCTAGTTCTGGAACATCCAATTCGGCACCGAGATCATGACGCTCAAGGGCTGCAATCGCATTACCGAGAACGATATTTAAAAATTCTGCCAGCGCACTTTCGAGAGACTCACGATCGGTCGGCAAATTCGGCCCGATGATCCCCACCAGGAGCGCTTCAGCGAAAGACTCATCAGAGGATAAGCTCACCCGAACTCCGTATCGCCCCGTGACAGCTAGAGATGCCACGAGCGGATTTTTACC
>JAYYQC010000159.1:0-5641 GCA_036128675.1 Myxococcota bacterium
CACGGTCACGTCGTGAATAAGCAATTTCGATTTCTTTCAACCCTGCCTCAGGCGGCAGAAGAAGAAGCGCTTCAGCTAATTTCGCCAACTGGCGGTCGAGCTCCGGCCAGAGAACAGGGCAACCCCCAAAGGGTGCAACCCGGTGAGAGCGACGTCTGCGGTAACCGAATCTCCAAGAACGCCCTGAAAAAAAGCAATGGAGGCGTGCTCGATGACGGTAGTTCCAGCCATCACCGCTCTGAATCAGACTCGCCTCCGGTACATGTTCAAGCTTACCGATACGCTTGAGGGCCTCCCTGACACGGCTCACCTTGAAACCAGCCTGCCCTTCTTGGCTCCACTCTCGGAGCACACAACCACCACATGCATCGACTTTACAGCGCGAAGACACCCGCTCGAGCGAAGGCTCGATCATGCGCTTCACTTTACCGAAGAGGAGCTTTTTCTTGGAGCGACTCTGGTCAATTTCAATTTCGACCGTATCGCCCGGCAATGTATCGGGAATAAAAACGACTTGCCCTGAGGGTAATCGAGCGATCCCATCACCGGGTGTACCAAGTGAGGTCACGGTTAACACAGTCATGCCATTCATCCTCTCCAGTTCACTTAATCACTGGACTCGAGTTCAACCCACACACTCAGCTCACGCCAGTTAACCAGTTCCAACGCAGCCGAACCGTTCGGTTGAGCCAATTCAAGACGCCCGGCTGAGCCGTAGAGGGCAACCAGCTTGTCGGATTCCGCCAGACCGTAGGTTTCAACCCAAGGGACCTCGCGCTCTCCTACGCCTACTCTCTTGATGCGTCCCTGCAGACCTTTTCTCTCGATATTCGTCAAGAGATTTCCGAAGCGGTCTGCGCATAGGAATCTTCCCTGGACACGCTCACCGAGTCGAACCGGGGTACCAATCGTCGAAGCATGCACCATGTCGAGGGGGTGCCCGACGTCACTTAACGTGAGTCCACCCGCCAATGCTGCGGCGACAGGTGCGAAGATATCCCGCCCATGGAAAGTCTTGGACACCGGCGCTCTAAATAGGTGGCGTTTCGTAAGCTCGACAGCCTGCGCATCCTCGGCGTTCAAAATACGGCCAAAAATCCCATTATCTGGACCGACGAAATAATGAGAGCGCCACGCCCCCGCGATGGGCCGCCGATTCGTCCCAACACCGGGGTCCACAACGACAAGATGCGTCGTCCCCAAAGGGAAAGTCTCCAAGAGTCGCGCAACCACTAGCTCAGCCTCCGCGATAGATTGAGGCTCAATATCATGCGTGACATCGACGAGCTCGACATCGCCGTTGAGTGCGTCGAGGATCACCCCCTTCATTTCGGCGACGTAGGAGAAACGCGACCCAAAATCGGTCGTCAAGGTTATGATTGGCCGACCCATTGCGTCTCCTCTACCAAGCTGAAACCATCGTTTCCAATTGCTGAATCAATATCCCAGCCGTGGAGCATGGTCTCTAGCGAAGCATGCCCTGAAGGCTTGATTGCCACGGTTGGCCGCGGCGATTCTACCATTTCGACGCAAACATCGAGAGGTATCAGCTTCTCTCGCCAGAACTGGCCATCCCTCGAAGCGAAGACCTCTTCGAGGTGGGCCTCAGACGATAGCTTTGAGATAGAAGGATCAACTGCGGCCAAGACGCCGATGACCCGTTCCCAAAATTTCTCCTCAAGCGCCCCCACGGCAACCAAAGAATCGTCACGGGCTACATACACGCGATAACGTGATAGTCCTCCGGTAAGCATACCGGCACCCCTATCCTTGCCACTTGACTGAAAGCCGTTCAGTGATGCGCCAATCCAAGCCAAGCGCTCAAGCTCTTCTGACATATTAATATCAAGGTGGGCACCCTTGCCCGTGTCTTTTACCCGGTAGAGCGCGGCAAGAATCTGCGTCAGTGCTGGATACGTTCCACCGAGGAGGTCTCCAACCGGGATCCCCGGCGGCGGCGGAGCCGAACCACTCGGGCCGCACTGCCCCAAGACACCGGAGCGAGCCAGAAACCCCAAATCGTGCCCACCACGCTGATTCCCTTGCCCAAAGCCGGAGAGGCTGGCGATGACCAGCGAGGGGTTTGCTTCCAGAAGCTTCGCGGGAGATAGCCCCATGTCACCAAGGCGCCCAGGGCGAAAGGACTCGATGAGGACATCAGCTCGCTTGGCAAGCGTCATGAATTTGAGACGCCCGGCATCTTCGCGAAGGTCCAATCTAAATGCGGCTTTGCCGCCGTTTAGAAGTCGGTAAGGCACACTCCAAGCGCCATCCATTGGCTGAATGAACTTTGCCGGGTCGCCGGAACCGACCTCAACCTTCATGACAAACGCACCGAGCCGAACGAGCTCGCGCCCCGTCAGGGGGCCTGGAAAGTATCGGGAAAGGTCGAGGACACGAAGACCGTGGAGCGGCGCTTCAGGAGGGGTATCGCTTTGGGAGACTGAGTCTCCCCGCGATGTCGAGCTATTAGCCAAGAAGGGCACCAAGCTTGAGCGCCAGGGCCATATCGCCCTCAATGCGCAGCTTACCGCCCATGAAAGCCATTTGCGCATTAAGCACGCCATTGAGGACGTCGAGAAGGTCTTGCGTCTGAAGGGCAATGGTGCAGTTCGCTTCACCGTCACCAGCGGTAACGCTTCCCGGAGAGCTGGTTAGGTCAACACGCCATGTGCCACCGCCGTCACCCTCGACGACAAACTTGTAAATCGCACCAACCTGGTCGGCAAGTTGTGGGTTTCCATTGAGTCGTTCTGGAAGGTTGGTCTCAAAAAATTGTGCAACGTTTTCGACCGCCATGCTCTTCTCCTTAGCAAGCTGAGTTTAGTCTACCCCAGTCATTGGGTGGGCAGACGTTACAAGGTGGCCAGGGCAGGGTCAACCGCTACCGCCCCCTCTAAATCAAGGCCTGAGCCGAGCGTCCGTCAATTCAACCGCGCTTCGCTACCGAGACAATGCGATGAACGACATCGTCAATAGAAAGGCCAGTTGTATCAATGATTTCTGCGTCTTCAGCCGGTTTCAACGGTGCAACATCTCGACTTCGGTCGCGTTCGTCTCTCTCGCGAATCTCTTGTAAAAGTTCCTCAAAATCGACGCTCTCCCCTTTTCCTCGAAGCTCTGCAGCTCGACGCGTTGCCCGTTCATGTTCACTCGCATCCAAGAAAATCTTGGTCTGAGCATTCGGAAATACGACCGTACCGATGTCGCGACCTTCGAGAACAGCGCCAGCACCTTGCGAAGCAAGCATGCGCTGCGTGTCGAGTAAATTCGCTCTAAGCGCCGAGTGCTTGGAAACCTCTGAGGCGGCCGTACTCACCTCACGACTCCGAATCTTTGCGGTGACATCTTCGCCTTCTAGGAACACTAAATTACCATCTTGCTTCGTCTCAAAGTGCATCTTGAGACGGGTCGTCATCGCAGCAAGCGCCCCACCATCATGAAGTTCAATCTGCTCTTTGAGCGCTGCCAGCGCTACGGTTCGGTAAATTGCACCGGTGTCGACAAAAGCAAACCCAAGGCTTACCGCTACGCGCCTTGCAACGGTACTCTTTCCTGCACCTGCCGGACCATCAATTGCTACAATATGACTCATTCAATTATCCATTATCTCGATACGCGCGCCTAGTGTCTCACTATGACGCAAAAACTCAGGATACGATACAGATGCAACATCGAACCCATCGATTGAGGATTCTGCGTCGGTGCCACACGCCATTGCCAAAACCGCGCCGGTCATTGCAACGCGATGATCCGTGGACACGTCCAACATCTCAGCGGGTTGAGGAACCTGACCCCCAGCGACCAGATAACCATCCTCGCGTGCCTCACCATGAAGTCCAAAACCTTCAAGGATACGAAGAGTCTCCGCGATGCGATCAGACTCTTTGGCCTTGAGGTCCTCGGCATCACGCACTTCGAGGCCTCCTCCCAGCGCGCCGAACACGCCCAAGACGACAAGCTCGTCGATAAGTCTGGGTATCTGGGCTCCAGAAATGACGACTGGCTTGAGCTCGGATCTTGCGGGCGCATTCACCTTAAGGTCCACCACAGGCTCGCCAGCCATATCCCGCGCCCCACTACGCTCGATGTGAACGCCGGCAGCCTCGAGCACTTCAATGATCCCATCGCGCGACGGATTGATGCCAACCCCTTTAAGCTCGACCTCGCTCCCCTCAATTAGGGAAGCGGCAACCAGCCAAAACGCGGCCGAGGAGACATCGCCGGGAACGACAAACGTATCGGTCGGCCATTGAAGTGCACTTAATTCCTGCGCAGCGATTTCCACATGATGACCATCTGCATCGTCGGTGCTTGAAACGGCAACGCCAAGACCCGAGAGAAGACGTTCAGTATGGTCACGCGAGCAATGCGCCTCTGTTACGCGAACCCTTGCGCCAGACAAAAGGCCGGCCAAGAGTAGACAGCTCTTCACTTGAGCGCTTGCAATCGGCGACCTCCAATCGCCCCCCCGAAGCGTACTTGGCGCGACTTCCAGCGGTGTACGCTCTTTGCCGCCCGATTCGACGCCTTGAACTTTCCCTCCGAGCTTTCTCAGAGGAACGGTCACGCGGCTCATTGGTCGCTTAGAGAGCGATTCATCCCCGACCAAAGAGGCCGATACACCCGCTCCTGCGAGAATGCCGCACATCAGTCGAATGGTCGTTCCACTATTGCCACAATCGAGTGGGCCCTCTGCATCCTGTAGTCCGCCCAGACCTACGCCATGGACGATATAGCCACCTTCGATTGCTTCGATGCTCACGCCCAGTCCACGTAAGACCTCAGCGGTGGAATGATTGTCTTCACCGGCACCCAGGGCCTTGACCGTCAATGAACGATTGCCGAGAGCTCCAAACATGAGCCCACGATGGGTCAGAGATTTATCAGCAGGAATATCGATGGCCCCCTTCAAGGGTATGCCACCTCGTATTTTAAGCTTCACTCAAGCCTCCAAGACTTCATCGAGAACTGAAAGCATACGGTCATTTTGAGGTTTTGTGCCGATAGAGATACGTCCGAAGGTCGTCAAACCGTAGCCACCCATTGGGCGAATTATCACACCCTTTTGAAGCATATCCTGGTAGACCTGCGCACCATCGCGCTTGAAGTCCACCAAAATGAAGTTCGCTTGGCTCGGTACCACGCCAAGGCCACGCTCAGAGAGTGCAGCGCTGAGTCGTGTTCGCTCGCTGTTATTGAGTTCAACGGATGCATCTACATGCGCTTGGTCATCTAAGGCAGCCAAAGCCCCCGCTTGGGCTAGAGAATTGCAGTTAAACGGCTGGCGGCCTCGATTAAGGAAATCGATCAGCTCCGGCTTCGCCACACCGTAACCAACCCGCAAGCCAGCCAACCCATAGCATTTTGAGAAAGTTCGTGTGACCATCACGCGGTCACGGACCTCTAAATAATCGAGAGCACTTGGGTAATCGGGTGCGTCCACGTATTCTAGGTAAGCCTCGTCTAAGACGACAATGACCTGTTCCGGCACCGCTTTCATGAAAGCATCCATCTCGGCTTTGCTTACGTAGGTACCGGTAGGGTTGTTTGGATTCGCGATGAAGACCAACTTGGTCTTATCGTTCATCGCTGCGGCCATAGCCTCAAGGTCGTAACGCATGTCCTTGAGTGGAACCTC
>JAYYQC010000160.1:0-8450 GCA_036128675.1 Myxococcota bacterium
TGATGTAGAGGTGGTCTTGAAAGGTCTCAATCTCCTCAAGGAAATAGAGGTCGGCGAAATCGACATCGAATGAGCCAATCCAATGGTCATTGGAAGTCTCGGCTTCTCCTAAGTTACACCCACTGCGACAGCTGCGCGTACCAAAGTCACAGAGCTCGTCGGGGGAGCAGGTCGTATCGTCGCGGCAACCGGGCTGACAGGTTCCGTCGTCGCAGAATGCATTCGTTTCGCATTCCATGTCATTGCGGCAACCCGGAACACAGATGTCGTCACGGCAGACGGTTCCAGGTAGACAAGTCTCGTTGGTAGAACACCTGCACTCTCCTTCAGCACAGCTACCATCCTCGCTGCACCCTCGTTGACAGGTGCCGCAATGCTCGATGTCGCTTTGGAGATCGATGCAGCTCGCGTCGCAAGCGGACAAAGTCGGATCGCTGCATTCGAGTCGAATGGTGAGCGTTTCACTGGTTGCATTCGCGGCTTGGTCAAAGAACTTCGCGACGAGGACAATTTCTTTCGAGGCTTGAAAGTCGATACTGTCGACCTGATGAATCGAGTTCCAGTTGAGCGTGGCACCATACGAACCCTCACTCGCAGAGGTCGCAAAGCTCGCATAGACCGCACCTGTTGGGCTCTCAAGCGTGCCGCCGATAACGTCATCGACCCCTTGAGGGTCGGTAACAATGGCTGAGAGAACGAGTGTGCCGTCTTCGGTGAGTGTTGTTCGGTTACTTGAGAATTGAACGATTGTTGGAGCATCGACGGAAGCTTCGACGCAGCGCCCCTCTTGGCAGGTACCGGGGGCGCATGTACCGCAGCTCTCACCACAGATAGGGTCCGGCCCGCATTCCTGGGTTGAGCAGTCTGGGGTGCAGTTGTCGCTTAAGCACGCGGACGTATCAAAACCGTCACAGGTTGAGGTGCAGCCCAGGGAGCCTCCGCTAAATCCCTGAGATTGGCAGGTGGCATTTCCAGTGGCGCTACCATCACAAAGCTCGCCTGGCTCAAGAATCTCATTGCCACAGCCGGGCTCTACATTGACGCATTCTCCGGCGTCGCTACAGGTCCCGATCGGACATTCACCACAGTCGACTTGGCAGGCGGGATCGATGCCGCAGCTGCGTTGAGCACAGACTGACCGGCAGTTGTCTTCGACATCTGGCTCCGTATTCGACGAGCATGAAACCAGCATGCCAACCATCAAGATCTGAGCACAGGCCTGAAAAATATGGGGAATTGGCGTTGGATACCCGCGCCGGGGTAAGAAATGAAAGGGCATAGCATGTCTCTCGAGTTTGAAACCGACCCGCAGCGCTAGCAAGCATTCTCTACTTTGCCAAGAGATAGTGACGAATTAGTCACTATTTTGTGTGCTGAGCGAAGCGGGCGGCATTTAGCTGAGCCGGGGCGGCTGTGGTCTTGAGTCGGTCCGTCGAAGAGGCTAGGCATTGGCACTGATTCGATTCTTCGATGCGGATTCCCCCGCAATGAACTGAAAGGACCGTTGTTCAATGAAGAAAGTCACCAGCCTAATTGTTGGCCCTCTCTTATGCGCATCCTCTTTGATGCTTCTAAGTCTCTCCGCTTGTGGCACGGACGTGCAGTTTTCCGGCATAGAAGTACAAAAGCGTCTTACGCTCGACAGCTCGACAAACGTTTGGATCAACGAGTTTCATTATGACAATGCCGGCAGCGATGTGGGTGAGGGCGTTGAGATTGCCGGGGAGGCCGGTACTGACCTGTCCGGCTATAGCATCGTTCTTTACAACGGAAGTAGCAGCTCTGGTGCTTCGTATAAGACTGAGGATTTGAGTGGCGTGATCCCGGATGAAGGGTCGGGGTCGGGCGCGCTATGGTTCGCAATTTCAGGCATCCAAAATGGTGGTCCTGATGGCGTCGCTTTGGTTGGTCCTAGTGGTCTTCTTCAATTTCTATCTTATGAAGGCACATTTACGGGTGTTGGTGGGGTAGCTGATGGTATCACATCTACCGAAATACCTGTTGCCGAGACGAGCTCGACCGCCGAGGGTCTCTCAATGCAACTGACGGGTACCGCAAGCGCGTACGCAGACTTTACTTGGGTGACTGACACAACAGCATCTCCGGGGATCATCAATGTAGATCAGGTGATCCAGGCCTCGGACGCGCCTGATACGGTTGCTCCGCGTGCCACGAATATGTCGATGCTGAGCCTCTCCCAGCTCACCGTAAGCTTTAGTGAGTCGGTCTCATCGGCCACGGTATTGGATGTGAACGCTTATGCTATCGCTCAAGAAGTGGCGGGCGTAGAGTACGACGCAGAGAGTAGTATTGCGACGCTCACTCTTGTGACCCCTGCGACTCCTGGAACGGCGATATCTCTTACGCTCACCAATATCGAGGATGAAGCTGGAAACACCATTGAGGAAACAACACTGACCGCGATTTACAATGACCTGGCAGATGGGCTCTTCATTACCGAGATTTACTACAACGACCCTGGTAGCTTCGATAATCTGGAGTTCATCGAGATTTTTAATTCGGGATCTGATGCAGTCGCCATCGGTGGGCTCAGGATCGATGATGGGGTCGAGTTCGAGTTCCCAAGTGCCACAACACTTGGTGGCGGTGAATTCGTCATTGTTGCGAAGGCAGCTTTCTTTCGAACCGATGAATTGGACTCCGATGGCAATCCCTATGATTGCTTTGGTGGTGTTGGCTGCGGCTTTGAGCGTTTCTTCGGCTATGCGCCTGATTTCGAATGGGTAGGCGATAATCTATCCAATAGCGGTGAGCGCCTGGCGCTGGTTAATACGCTAGATGGCGTGATCGCTGAAGTCACATTTGACGATGCTGGGGATTGGTCGGAGCTTTCTGACGCCGATGGAAATGGGCCATCTCTTGCCCTTTGCGATACAGCGGTCACCGATGTTACGGTGCCGGCGGCTTGGTCTCTCACCACATCTGAATGCGATGTCCTCTATGTTCAAGGTGAAGCAGCTGCGGAAACCGCTGCTGCTGTATTTGCTACACCGGGTGCCGGCTGTGACGCAGTCTGCGATGTGCCTGGTGATAGCTCTGATGCCTCTGATGCGTCGGATGTAGCCGACCCTTCAGATCCGACTGATGTCAGCGATGCCTCTGATGCCAGCGATGCTTCTGACGCGACGGACCCAAGTGATACCAGCGATGCTTCCGACGCGAGTGACGCTACCGATGCCAGCGATGCCTCTGACGCGAGTGACGCCTCTGATGCCAGCGATGCTTCTGACGCGAGTGACGCTTCTGATGCCAGCGATACTTCCGACGCGAGTGACGCTTCTGATGCGAGCGATGCTTCCGACGCGAGTGACGCTTCGGATGCCAGCGACGCTACGGATACCAGCGACGCTTCTGATGCTAGCGATGCTTCTGATGCTAGCGATGCTTCTGATGCTAGCGATGCTTCTGATGCCAGCGATGCTTCTGATGCTAGCGACGCTTCCGATGCCAGCTCTGCACCAACACCCACCAACAGTGATGACGGTGGCTGTAATGGTGCCGGACCAGGCTCCCTTGCTTCGTTGTGGGGGCTTCTGGGGCTTTTAGCGCGCCGCCGCTTCAGTTGATAAAGACGTCACGTTGACAGAGAGACGGGGGCTGTGGTCTTGGACCGGGGTCCCCGTTTTTTTTTGGAAGGCATGCATCATGGCAAGACCACTTGCATTGGTAGTTCTATTGTCAGGGTTTCTGGCAATCACATTGTTGCCCACCCAGGCTTCGGGGGCAAAGGACTTTGACCTGAGGCGTGCCCTTGAGCGCCCCGGTGTTCAGATGGTGGTCGTCGACGTTTACGCTACGTGGTGCGAGCCGTGCATGAAGGCGATGCCACGTTGGCGCAAGCTAAGGGAGGCCTACCGCGACCGGGGTGTTCGGTTTTTGATGGTGCATACCCAAGATGCTCAAGTGCCGTGTGGGACCGCGGCCAGTGATTTCGCCGATGAGGTTATCTGCGATGAGAAGGGCTATATTGCGAATTGGCTTGGTGTGAAAGATCAGCTTCCGGCGGCGTTCCTCTGGAACTGGCAAGGTGCGCTTAAGGTTCGCAACGGACATTTCGATGAAGTGGAACGAGCAATCGATGCCCACTTTCGAGAACAGCGTCGCGTTCAGGTCGAAGCAATAGGGACCAGCGGGACCTCGGATGATGGATTGAGAGAGCTGGTTCGAACGGAGCTGGCGCGTAGCGGTAAATTTCTGGTTGTCGCAACCGAAGCAGAGCGCAAAGAGGCTGCAGCACTTCGAAAAGAAAGCTTTAAGGGAAATTACGACCGTTCCAGTCGATGTCAACTTGGTAAAGAATTACCGGCGAATTCGATTCTCAAGGTGAGACCACAGGCTTCTAGTTTGAGCTTTCAATTATTTTCAGTCGAGCAAGGCTGTATGATTCAAGCGGCCAGTGTTCCGTATCGACCGGGTTTAGAGCTGGTTGCTGTTTCGGAGGGCGTTTCCGCATTATTATCTCAAGTGAGGTTGACGGAGTATGAGCTGCCGCAGGGCAAGGCTAAGTCTCAGTTTGGCATTTCGCTCGAGCCGGTATTTGTACCTGAAATTGACCAAGCGCCGGTGTTTACTCCAGCTGGTGGAAATTTTGGGACCGTAGATGTGGGCTTTCTTGAGATCTTCGAGGTTGCGGTAAAGGTGGACCGACGGCTGGGATCCACTGAGAAAGAAAAAGCGGAGGCTTGGCGTCAGGTTGCGCAATACCCAACCCGTGAATACCAAGAAGAGCGCCGACAAGCTGCTGAGCGGGCGAGAGGCTACCTAAAAATTATTGATGCCCGAAAACGCGAGCGAGCGCAGCTCTTAGAGGTTCGCCGACGGTACAGTGAAGACAGAGCGAAGCTAGACCGTCTCATGAAACTTGAGATGGTTGATGAGGCTCAAAAAGCAGCGTTTGCAAGAGAGTTTGAGACTGCCTATGCGGCATGGTTACCGAGGCTTGAAGCGATGGAAGCACGGGAAGCCGCCTCAGTACAGGCTGCTCAAGAAGCAGAAGCTCGAAAGGCCAAGGCCGCAGAAGAGGCGCGTTTGGCAGCGCTTCCACCGACAACCTATGAGGTCTTTGGATACGACCTTGGTTACGGTTTTGGCAGTCGTGGTGGTCTCGAAATGCAGTTTATGAGCTTCGGCTTCAGCTCCTTGTGGTTTGAAGGCCGAGGACTTGGCTTTATCTTCGGAGTCGGAGGCGAAGTGGCTTATATTATAGATGCGTCCGAAGATACGTTTACCGAGGATTATTCCCGTATGGCTCTTCCAGGCTATTTAGCGATGGGTGCGGGATACGATACCGGGGACGTGGCGCTGACCCTTTATGGGAAAGGTGGCTATGACTTTTATTTTGATTCTCTCGATGATGGCCGCCGAAGCTTGGCCGATAGAAACGGTGAGAGTCCTATTTGGGTGAGTGTCGCTGCAGGGGTCTTAATCGATGGGATCTCGATGGACGTCGAGTATGTGTTCAGTGGCCTGACGGTACCAACATTCATCTTCAGCGGCTCATTGGCGATGGAGTAGTCGATGGATTCTTCTCAGCCACTAGTAGCTGGCGATAATCTCCTCCTGCAGTTCGGAACCACCACCATTCTTGATGAGGTAACCCTCCAGTTGGTGCGTGGGCAACGGGTTGCTCTAGTTGGACGTAACGGCGAAGGAAAATCATGCTTGCTTAAAATCCTTGCGGGCCGTCTGGAGCCTGATGCTGGAACACTCCGGCGAGACCTGAACCAAGTTGCCTATCTCGACCAGGATGTTCCTGCGAATGTGGAAGGCACGGTTCACGATGTTATCCGCAGTGGTGCTTCGAAGATTGTCTCGCTCCTCGACGAATATCAGAATTTAAGTACGCTTTTGGAGGCAGAGTCATCGGATGCGACACTCTCGCGCTTAGAGGAGGTTCAGTCTGCGATCACAGCTCTTGGCGGTTGGGAGCTTGAAGCCCAGATTGACGATTTGGTAGCGCGGTTAGAGCTTGAATCCGACGCGCCGTTTTCGTCTCTCTCCGGTGGCGCGCGACGTCGTGCATGGCTGGGACGCGCTCTCTCTGCCAAACCTAGAGTGTTGTTACTTGATGAACCCACAAACCACTTGGACATTGCGTCAATCGAGTGGCTCGAAAAATTCTTAAAGGGCTACTCAGGTGCCCTGCTTTTCGTAAGTCACGACCGCGCATTCTTGAGGCGGTTGGCCACGGATATATGGGATTTAGACCGAGGACAGCTCAGCATGTTTCCGGGGGACTACGATGTCTACCAGGAGCGTAAGCTCGCCGCGTTGGATGCCGAGAGCCAAGCTTGGGATAAGTTCGACGATAAACTCGCCGAGGAAGAGGTCTGGATTCGGAAAGGTATACAAGCCCGTCGAACGCGAAATGAAGGCCGTGTTCGCCAACTTGAGAAACTACGCCTTGAGCGTAAAGCCCGGCGTGACCGCGTCGGGGTTACCAAGTTGAGCCTCCATGAAGCGGGTATTTCTGGCCGTGATGTCATTGATGCTGAGTCAATTTCATACGCGTGGGAAGGAAAGCCCATTTTTTCTGACTTTTCTCTCTCGATTCGTCGAGGGGATAGAGTTGCGTTGGTGGGTCCGAATGGTTGTGGCAAAACGACACTGCTTAGAGTCCTCTTGGAGGAACTAAAGCCTGATTCGGGGAAGGTCTTTCATGGGACCAAACTAGAGGTCGCCTACTTTGATCAGTTACGCGTTTCATTAGATGAGGACAAGTCCGTCCGGGATAACCTGAGCGATGGTCATGATAACGTCGTAGTCGGCGGTAAGTCTCGCCATGTCATGGGTTACTTGAAAGACTTTCTGTTCTCACCGGAACGAGCCCGCAGCCCGGTAAGAGTCTTGTCGGGTGGTGAGCGTAATCGACTTTTGCTTGCCAAATTATTTTGCCAGCCGGCCAATGTGTTGGTGTTAGATGAACCTACCAACGACCTCGATTATGAGACACTCGAGGTTTTGGAAACGGTGTTGGGAGATTTTCAAGGAACGATTCTGATGGTCAGTCATGACCGTGAATTCATCAACAATGTAGCCACCAGTGTCTTGGCATTCGAAACGGGCGAGACGCTGCAGCTCTATGCTGGGGGCTACGACGATTATATGAGTCAACGTAAGGATAACGGTCCCGTCCCTGCGGTAGAGTTGCAAAAGGCTACAGATACATCGGTAAATAAGACCGAGAAGAAACGTCTTAAGGTAAAGCTGAGTTACAAAGAAGAACGGGAGCTGGAACGTCTGCCGGAGGATATCGAACAACTCGAAGCTCAGCAGAGTACGCTCCATGAAACCTTGAACGCTCCTGAAACCTATCAAGATTCTTCGGTTGACGTTGCTGGACTTCAAGCTAACCTTAGGGAGATAGAATCGCGTCTTGAGGCCGCAATGACTCGATGGGAAGAGCTCGAAACCCTGAAAGAGTCACTTGAGGCTTAAAATGTGTGTAGGCTCATGTGTTCAGGGGTCGTGAAAGAGGGGAGTGGCGTCTACCAAAATGAAGGTAAATGTCCGATTTTTCTTCACAACTCCGGAATTGGCTTCTAGTCTCCCACCAAGACACGAATCAGGGGAGATTGGTTTACAATGAAGTACATGCTCGCATCGGTATTGGTAGTGGCCCTCGTTGGCTGCGGTGGTTCTCAAAATGCAAACGTTTCACTCGATCAGGAGGCGACGGCAAAAGCCTGGTCTGCTACTGACGACGTCTTGAGGGATGGTGCCGAAGAAGCCATCCACGCACTCATTCAAGACTCCGACAGCCGAAGTTACTCTTATAACTGCCCTGGTGGTGGCACGGTCGATTTCGAGGTTGACAGCGGCTACAGTGCTGACCTGCTTCTTGGCGCAAATATCGAGTTCGATTTCGAAGTCGATTTCGACCAGTGTGTGAAAGCAGGACTCACCATCGATGGGGAGATCGACTATGAGAAGTCCGCATCGCTGAACATGCTTGGAGCACAGAGCGAGCTCGACTGGGAAGGCGAACTCACTTGGTCCGGTTGGGCGAATGGTAGCTGCGACATTGATGTGGAAAGCGAAGCAGCGTTGTCGCCAGCCTTGCTCGGCACCGGCCTAAATGGCTCATTCGAATACGAAGGGGAGATCTGCGGATTTGATGCCGAGCTTGAGCTCGACTTCAGTATCTGAGACGTAGCTGTTCCAAAGAGATTTGGACGCACGACGCAACGAAGCCCTCTCATGGAAACATGAGGGGGCTTTTGACGTTTTTGATAGTGCGAATGTACCGATTCTCGGAGTGAGTTAGCCAAGATGCTCTGAGTAGATCTCTTCGTTGAAGCCAACAAGGACAAGCTTGCCGATCCTCAGGAGAGGCGCTCGCATATTCCCGGTCGCTCCCAGCATTGCGGTCACCGCTTCGTCGGTGGTCTTTGCCCCCACGTCGAAGTGGTCGACCTTCTTGCCTTTCA
>JAYYQC010000161.1:0-10000 GCA_036128675.1 Myxococcota bacterium
GCTTGAGTCCGAACTTAAGCGCTCGGAAGAACTGCTTCTCAATATCCTTCCGCCTTCCATCGCGAAGCGCTTGAAGCAGGGCGATGATCCCATTGTTGATAATTTCGATGGTGTCACCATCCTCTTCGCCGACCTTGTTGGATTTACAAAGGCGAGCGCAAGTCTCGACCCGAATTTCCTCATCCGCTACCTCAACGACGTGTTCGCTGCTTTCGATACGATCGCCGAGAGTTCAAGCCTCGAGAAAATTAAAACCATCGGCGATGCGTATATGGTGGTCGGTGGACTTAATGATGATACCGAAGAGCATGCTGAGCGCGTCCTCGATGTAGCGTTTGGATTTCAAGATGCATTAAGGGCGGTGAATCGAGCTCATAAGATGGACTTTAAGCTTCGAATCGGTGTCCACAGCGGCTCAGTGATTGCCGGGGTCCTGGGCATTCGAAAATTCGCCTACGATATTTGGGGAGATGCTGTGAATACCGCCAGTCGAATGGAGTCCCACGGTATACCCGACGAAATCCAAATCACGACCGCCACCTACGAACTCGTCAAACATCGCTTTGAATGCATCTCCCGCGGGATTATCGATGTAAGGGGTAAAGGCCCAGTCGAAACGTTCTTGGTAAAAGGACCAATCTCAAATTCGGATATACATAGAGCGATCTCATGAAATACACATTATTACTCGTCTCTTCCCTCTGTTTTGCTCTCTACGGGTGCGGTAACGAGAAAACGGATGCGTCCGACTCTCCCAATCCAGATCTCGAAACACCGCTTCCCCCTGAGCCATTAAGCGAGACCATTGCAATCGATTTTGGGGGTCTTGAGCGAAGTGTCATTGTGCACATTCCCGAAGATACCCCAGCAAACGCCCCCCTTGTTATTGTGATGCATGGATACTCAAGTCAGGCCTCTTCGATAGCCGGTTATAGCGGCTTTAGAGAGCTCGCAGACCGCGAAAAGTTTATCGTTGCTTTTCCGCAAGGTACCACCGACGCGGAAGGTTATCCCTTCTTCAATGTGGGTTATGCATTTCACGACGACGTCAGCGTGAACGACCTCGGCTTTATTCGCTTCATCGTTGAGACACTCCAAGATAACTACGCTGCGAGTCGGGAACACGTCTTTGCCACGGGGATGTCGAACGGCGGAGATATGAGTTTCTACCTAGCTTGCGAAGCCTCGGATATATTTGCGGGATTCGCGCCAATCGCCGGAACGATGATGCAGCATATCTTCCAGGCGTGTAGCCCCGAAGCCCATCGCCCGATCATGGCCGTCAATGGAACAGCCGACGACGTCACCTACTTTAATGGTGACCTGGAGAATCAAGATGGCTGGGGAGTTTATCTCGACATGCCGACCATCGTGGACCTCTGGCGTGGACTTGGACAGCTAGGCCAAGCAGACGAGAGCAACCTCCCCGACCTCGCCCCCAATGATGGCAGCCAGGTGGTGCTCAAACGCTATTTTTCCGATGAACATCCTCGGGAGTTTCTCCTCTATCAGGTAGAGAATGGCGGTCATGATTGGCCAGGCGTCTGGGGCAATATGGATCTTGATACGACCGGTGAGATCTGGAAATTCTTCACCAAAGTTATCGACGATACCGTTCAATCTAGATAGGGGCACTCCATCAGGAGGCTCTCGTTCATGCGCATCACTCTATGTTCCATCGGTCTAACACTCATTTTCCCGTTGGCATTCCTGAGCAGCTCAGTACCGGATACTGTTGTGCTTCCAGCCGCCCACGCAAGCGCATCGTCAAATGCATCGGTCATCAACGTAAGTGACGTCATTCCACTGGCGCCGGCACATGGAAAAGCGCAAATTAAGAAGCTGGCACTTGGTGCCAACGCTTTCATCGGCGAGTTGACCATCCAACCAGGCGCTAAAGTTCCAGTGCACCGCGACCCCACCGAGGAATACCTCTATGTTCTGAGTGGTGGCGGAACCATGACACTCAACGGCAAAGTCTACCCGGTCAAAAGAGGCGACGTTGTATACATGCCAGCCGGGGCCGAGGTCAGCTTCGTCAATGGAAAAGAAGTCACCAAAGTGATGCAGGTCTTTGCCGGCCCTGGGCCAGCTTCCAAATACGATGCTTGGCAACGAGTCACACGTTAAGTCGGCTCAAAGTGCAATAAAAATTCCGCGAGTTCGACCTTATCACCGCTCAATGAGAGCTCTCCCGTTAGCAGAAGCTCGGGCAGGTTCTTTCGTCCGGAAAGCAAGTTCTTCCAGGCGCTGCTCGTGGTCTTAATTCGAAGCGGCGTATCACTCTTTTCGACAACGCGAATGTCCGCAATCCCATGCCTCAGCTCGATAAGGTAGAGTAGTTTGAGGTCTTCGAACTCCACCGCTAGAGACTTTGGTTCGGTCGCGATGTACTCAGGCTTTAGGTTCACCGCCATCGCTTTCATAAACATCTCGATTGGAAGACTGTCGATAAGCTGAGGCGGTGCAGCATCAACATTCTGCTTCCCAATATCGAGATCTCCTGACCATTCCATCGCCTGAGTCAGATAGTAGTTTCGACCGTTCGCACTTCTGGAGGCCTCAGCCAGTGCCTTAAAGCCAGAAACAAGAATTGAGGATGCCTGATCTTTGTATTGCTCGATCCGTGCCAGCTCGCGGGCAAGCTCTACCGCCCACGTGTAGTTCCCCTCAGTCAGGGCACGCTGAGCCGCCTCCGCCAACGCTGCCTCGCCACCAGCGAGCTTCACAAAAGACTCGGTTCGCGCTTTTCCGGTGAGCGGGCTTAAATCAACCGCGTCCCCACTAAACCAACCGAGATATCCAGTGAAGATAGAGCGCACACTCCACTCAACCGAGCCGTAAAATTCTTGAAGGTTCTCATCTTGAGCCAGCACTGGTGGCAATACGACCTTCTCGACCAGTGCATCCGGGGTGAGCCCGGCATTGATCCCGCGAATCGTCTGATCATGAACAAACTGGATCGCATCTCGATAATTTCGCAGCGCAGTCTCGATGGTCTCTTTACCTCTCAGAACATTGGTGTGACTCGGTAGGAGAAGCTCCGGTTGGTACGCACGCATTTTATCGAGTGATCGAGCCCAGTCCATCACGTCCCGATATGCGGTACCACGAATCGCGTAAAGATTTGGAAAAGACCGATAAAAGTTATCGCCCGGAAGCAGAGCCTTATATTTGGGCAACCACACAAAGATCTGGTCGGGCGTCTCCCCCGGTGCAAATACGAGTTCAAATTCGACACCGCTGATCTTAAAGCTTTTGCGTTCGCCATCGAAGGTCATCGTAGGACGCAACAATCCTGGCTTCGTGTCTCGGTTCACTAAGAGTTTAGGGCCGATACCAGAGTTCTCAAGTGCTGCCTCGGGCATGAGGCTCCCAAATTGACGCATGCTCCGAGTGAAGATAATTGGCCGCATAATATTGATAATTTTATCGATATACTTTTCGGTCGTTGCATGAGCGAGGACCTCCGGTGGAGTGTCGTCGACAAAGGCCTCTGCCCCAAAAATATGGTCCGCGTGATTATGGGTGTAGATGATCGCCTTGACCGGCTTGGGGGTCACTTCTCTAAAGGCCGCACGGACCCTTTCGCCGGCTTCCATACTCTCCATGGTGTCGACAATAATGACCCCATCATCACCCTCAATTAGAATGGAGTTTGCCAGCCCGAAGCCAATGGCGATGTAAAGTCCCTCGGCGACCTTCTCAACCCGCTCGGTAAAGATTTCGGTATGCTTCGCAAGAGAAGTGTCACTCTTACTCGCCGACCAGCTCGGCGGTGGCGATGTGTCAAAACAGGCAGTGATGAAGATGGAAACAAAGGACAAGATGAGGACATTTTTTTGCATGACATAACCTCTGAAAATGCCGAGAGGTCGTCAAGCCAAATCCTCGGCCCGTCGGTTTTAGGATGTGTGGTATCTAAAGGCGAGGCCCAATAGATGTGCTTGGCCTTCAAAGCTGATTTGTTCGGATGCTCCTTGGGTCTCGGCGCCTTGGAAACCAAGGTATTGATAGCCAAGATCAAGTCCCAAGGTTGGCGCAAGGTCTAAACCAAGGCCCACACTAAGCCCCAGTCGTGACGAGTCCGGTGAATCGACGCCAACACCCTCTCCTGAGACTGGGCTTGGATCCCAGAACATTCCCCCTCTCAACGCAACCGAGTCGTTCACGCTCTAGGAGGCTCCAAAACGAAATGCAGTCGTGTCCGACCCATCACGGACCTTCTCCACATCTTCGGTGCCTGGATCTTGAAAGTCGATCAACAACACATCGACACTGCTCCACTGGTTGTACTCCACCTCAGCGGCTAACTCGAGTGCCCGGAGCGGAGCCCATTGAACACCGATAGCCCATCGGGTCGGCATTGTTAGCGATGTACTGACCGGTCCGTTGGTCGCTCGACTCTGAAATTCGTCGGGTGTCTCAAAGTTGGCACTACCCTCGAATTTAAAAGAGCTCGCGCTTCGAAAGGTCAAGCCAAAACTCAGGTTTTCCAAAGGCTGGACAAAAATCCCAGCATGGCCTCCCAAAGCGATCGCCGATGTATCGATGTCGACCTTACCCTCATCGGAGATGAAGTCGATCGAACGCTCGAGTCCGAGTTTACCGATGTCTAGATTCGGCCCGGCCGCCACGCTCACCATCCCATAGCGTGCACCAACAAAGGCGCTGGTTCGCAAGACCCGCATCTCGGCGGATACAATGTCAAAACGATAATCCCAATCTTCGGGCCACTTAATCCCAGAGCCAAACGGAACAGTAAACGAAGCCCCAGCCGCAAAAGTCTCATCGGAGTAGGCGATGTGTAGATTTGGCGGGAAACTCAGACTGTCCTCGGTTGCAATTGCTTCACTCCCAAGGTCGGCCTTGATGCTTGGCAATGCCATAATCGCACCACCACTCAGCGTTAAACCCTTCCCAAAGAGGAGTGCCGAGGGATTGATGAATGCTGCAGCCGGGTCTGAAGATCTCGCCACACCCGTACCAGCCATCCCCATCGAAACAACACTTGTATCTGCGGTGGTATACCCCGCACCTTGGCTGAGCCCTCCAACCGTGAGGAATGCACCTAGGACGAACGTTGAGAAATACCTCATGGATAAACTCCTTCGGTAAGCATGTCACTCAGGTCACTCATACCGAACGGGTAGGCTGGCTCTACTGGTACCACCAAGAATGCGTGGCTCGCAGGATACTCGTAAAGCGGAACCCCTGAGAGGTCGCTGAGAACCTGGGTGTTGCTATTGGGAATGACATTATCGAAGGTCGCCATTTGGATGATGACGTCGCGGGCTAAAGGTTGCTCGTCGTCGAAGCTCCGCTTCTTCAAATACGGTGTATACGATTGCGGGTCGATCGCATCGAGCATCCACCCCGCAATCAACATCATCTGATCGTATTCTTCACTTCCTAGAACGAAGCCATTCTCCTCGACGAACTTATCAAAGTGAGGTTGAAACCACTCTGAGTTGCGGAAAAGCGAGACAAGGTCGCCACCGGGTACGTTAAGAACCGAGCGAGCGATGGTTGGTTGAATAGCGGTGAAGACCGTCCCCAAAATCCCGCCTAGGCTCTGACCTGCGTAACCCACTTCGGTATCAAAATCATAACCTGTGATACTCTTCCAGTCGCCCTCTTTGATCGAGCGTAGTAGTGTGCTGAGATCTGCATACGCTTGGTAAAAGTGGTCGCGTGTACCAGGTAAATTTTCTAAATCTAGAAACGTCGCGCCTGATGCCTGGAACATTGGAATGACCGGCCAGGTATTCAGGTAATTTCCCTCACCGCTGTTATCGACGCATCGACCATCGTCTATACAAACCGTCCCATCCTGACACGGCTCGGGGCAGAGCATCTCACCTTCATTGAGAGGATCGGGATAACAGGTAGGGCCGAAATAGGCACAATGCGTACGTGACCCATGGTAGGGGAAGTCAATCGCTAAGGTTGCATAACCATTCTGAGCCATAGCATCCGCAACAGCAAAGAGCATTCTTCGCTCGGTGACGAGCGCATGGCCAAAGATCACAACCTTAAGCGGACCGGCTTCTGGCATCTCACTGGGTAGCGTTAGGGTATATGGCAGTGTCTCGCGATTCCAGGCGCCATTCTCAAAACGTTCCCGGGTCGAATGGTCAAGGGTATTGGGTACCTCCAGGGTGCCATGAATGACCTCACCGACATTGAACATGCTTACAATCCCGATCGGGAACTCCCAAACTGCATCCCACGCCGACTTTCGCTCAACCACAGTTGGATGTGGTGAGGTATTGGTCGTCGCGGCAAGATTACGCATTTGCATCATGGGTGCCTTTAAATCTTGAGTCTTGAAGCTCCACGCACCACGTATACTGTCTCTCGCCACGGTACCGGCTTCCGCCAGACCTTGGAGAGCAAGGGCCGTCGTCCCGCGGACAAGCTCTAGCTTTTGAGCACTCTCCAAGTCGAGGCTGGCGATTGTAGACTTCTCATCCTCAACTACTGGCGCGTCCGCCATCGCTAAAATGCCCGCGGTCATCGCTTCGATGCTCTTTCCGTCGGCTGTCTTGAGCGCGTCGGTAATAACCAGAACATGCTGCGCGTTCTGCTCAAGAATACCGTCGGTTACTTTGAGCTTAAACGACTTGTTATCAGCCCTCACCTGTCGGTCTAAACTACGCTCGCGAAACGAACCATCGGTCTTCATTTCGAAGAGTCGGACCGACTCTTCGCTCAAGGTCGAAGGTTGAATCGGAAGGGTCAAGTCGAAGAAAAGCGGTGAGCTAAGACCAAAACCATCCATTTTATTGATGGCTTTCACACTGTGCGCTTTGAAATCGGAGTAAGTTTCTTTGATTGGGAGTTCCACAAGTCCGGTCTGCGGATTACGTAAGAAATCTGACGGCAAGGGCATCTTCCCTGCATCTTTATCCATGAAGAGCTCAGGTGCTTTTGTGATATGGAATGACCAAAGCTGTGCAATCTCATTTCGAGATACCCCACGCGCTTCAAAGGCGTCGAAGTGGGTTACCAAATCAAGGCGAATATCTTCGAGTTTCTCGGCATTCTCCTTGCGCTCCTCATCGGTTGCACCAGGCAACGCCTTCGCATTGTCGACGAGCGACTCCTGCAGGCGTAAGAACCAAAACGCAGCGTCTGCGACAACTGGCTCCCCTCGCAGTCCACGAAGGCCGTCTTCTCCACCAAGCGCAGCCACCACGATCTGAGCACCTGGTTTCCAACCACCATCGGGTACTTCAACAACCACCGCAGTTGGCGCATCAGCAGGCTCAAGTCGCAAGCTTGGAGTCAGTGGCTCAAAGCCTTGCCCTGGAGCGGCCTCGAAGACCTGAATCGTAGATACATCTACGGAGAGTGGGTCGAGCGCCCCCGAAAATGTAAGCTTTGCTTCGGAGCGAGTCGACCACGCCTCACGGGTATTGAGGACCTTGATAACATCAATCTCCGCGGCACTTTTTTCTTCATACGTCGATTCATCGATTGGGATGGCAATCAGCCCGGTCTCTCGGTCAACCAGGATATCATTGGGTGTCGGAATAACCCCATTGGTGGGGTCAAACTCGGCAACAATCACCGGTGTTTGGACCAAAATTTCTTCGGTTTGGCATGCCGAGATCCCCGCCGCCAGCATAACTCCCACTAACCAAAGACAACGCTTCTTGGATGCGGACGTCTGGGCCGCCCGTGTATTCGATTGCATGAATCCTCCCCCTCATCATGACGTGAACTTACCTCCACGCACCTCAATTGTTTCGAGGAGAATGAGAGTGTGTCAACAGATAAGACATTGAATTAATTCAGTTTCCTACTCTCAAGTTGGGTTTACATTAACTTAGAGATACCTACATCTAAGTCGATGTACTCACGCATCTTACATGTCATCTAGTGCATTGAAAGTTATGGGATTTCCCTACTTGAGATCATGCCGTGCTGGCGATGATGCCCAAGACACTCGCCGACGACTGAATGATTATTCAGTTTTTCCAGCTCGACAGCGATGAACGTCGCACCCGATCGTTGTGACGCTTCTCAACAACTTCACAATGAGTTGCAGCATCGAGTGCATCTTCTGCAACCACGAAAATCCTAAAATCGAGCACTTTACCAAAGAGGTATCCTAGAAAGAGACCAATATTCTTCGGTCGCGCTGCGTCAATTTGCCTGATTTTGAAATTTTTACGAAATCACCAAGAGGTCACACATTCGAATTTGTACTTAGATCCGTTCTTAGCTAGCCATTAGCCTCACGGGATATTCAACCATGGTTGAAAATAGTAAGATCCATAGTCTCGGGGGAGAGAATCGTGAAGCCTACTAAATTGGCAGACGGCACAACTGTGAACTGCCTACTTTCGACAGAAGCAAGAGTCCTCGACCACCACGTCGATGGCTATTTTAGCCACGGTATCGAACTGCATGATGGTGCAACCGTCATTGATGTAGGCGCGAATATCGGTGTGTTCGGAGTGCGAACACTGCAAAAGAAGGCATCGGTACGTGTGATTGCCTGTGAACCGGTGCCCGCAATCTTTGAATGCCTCGAAGCCAATGCAAAACGACACGGCGATGGACGTTTTATCCCACTAGAATGCGGTATCTCGAGCGAACCCGGTCGCGCTCACTTTACCTATTACCCCAATAGTCCTGCACTCTCGACCTCACGTCCCGAGCAATGGACCGCTGAAGCACTCGAAGAAGCCGTTGAGGGGAGTCTAAAGAATCCTCCCGATGACCTCTGGTATATCAGGTATCTACCCCGATTCGTCGCAAAGTGGTTCGCGCTTAGGATGAGGCATAGCGCCGAGACATTCGAATGCGAGCTGAAAACTATCTCGGATCTCATCTCGGAACACCAAATTGACGAGATTAATCTATTAAAGATCGACTGTGAAGGCGCAGAATACGACTGTCTCATCGGTATCGGAGAAGACGACTGGGCTAAGGTTAAACAGGTGGTCGTAGAGGTACATGACATCGACGATGGCCTTGCCAGGGTCAAAGCAAGACTCAATGAGATGGGGCTTAACTCGATGGTTATCGAGCAAGAGTCTGCCCTAGAGGGAACCCAGCTCTTCAACATCTTCGCCCGGCGAAGCAACGAGGCTTCTCCATGTTAGAGCTTATCGGTATAACCCTCGCCATTACTCTCGGGTGCAATGTTCTTGCCGGCATCGGTTCGTATGTGACGCTTTATACTGACCTCTTTGCCGGACAGAGACTCCAGACGCGCTCCTACCGGGCGGATACATTTTGGAAACGACTGCCTCTGATCGCATTTAATTTAACCATCCTGACCGCATTGACGGTTATTGGTCTCGCACTAGGACACACCGCGTTTGACTTCGGATGGCAAGGTGGGGTTCTGGTTGTAGGGCAGTTTCTCTTTTTAGTATTCCTCGATGACGCCTACTTTTATTTTTTCCATCGGCTACTTCACGTAAACCCATACCTCTACAAAAAAATTCATAAGGTTCATCATCGAGCATTCGCACCCTTTCCGCTCGAATACATCTACGTCCATCCCTTGGAGTGGATGTTTGGTGCCCTCGCCATCCCCGTGGGTCTTGGCTGTATTTTTCTCGCAAACGGTTCGATCTCAGTGCACGCGTTTTGGGCGTTCGCATTTTGGCGTAATTTCCACGAAATCGATATTCACTCTGGGCTTCGCTCGTCTCTCGGAACGCTGATCCCCTTTTATGGAACAACTGAGCACCATGACCGACACCATATGAAAAAGACTCAAGGGAATTATGCCTCGACGTTTACCATCTGGGACCGCGCACTCAAAACCTACATTCCACCGACTTCTTAATGTCAAAGTAGCTTGCGAAATTTAGAATAACGCTTGAACAAAACTCTTTGACGTTGAATGGTTAGAGATACGGGTCAGTCGTCACAAGGCCTCTAATAATTGGCTAAGGCGACACTATGAAAAGCATAACGAAAGACCTGCTCTCTCCATGCAAAAGTACTGAGAAAACGAACGAAGTACCCGACC
>JAYYQC010000162.1:0-17945 GCA_036128675.1 Myxococcota bacterium
TTTTACCTATTCTCTACGTCGAGGACGACAAGACGAACTTTGATATCGCGGAGAGAATCCTCTCAACTCAATTTCAAGTCACGTGGGCGAAGTCGCCCGATGAGGCTCGAGCGCACTTAAAGTCTAATCTACCTGCGTTGATTCTCCTCGACATCGAGTTTAGTGGCCACACCGAAAGCGGACTCGATTTTTTATCTGCTCTGAGAAGCAGGCATATTAATACCACCTTACCGGTCCAAGGCTTACCGGTCGTTATTATCTCCGCCTCCAGCGCAAGCTACGACCAGAGAGAGCTGCGCAGTTACGGTGCAGACGGGGCGATATTTAAACCAATTGATCCCGAAGAACTGATTTCGATTTGCCATACACTTGCACATCGCTCGTTCAAACTTGGAGGGGCGGCCCACGAAGAGCAACGCTTAAAAGCCGAGCTTGCGGATTTAAGAGAGCAACTTGAGGCTTCGCAAATTGCTTACGAAACAACCAATAAAATCATGGCGAGAGCTACACAAAGACTGGCCGAAGCCTACCAAAGTCGAAGTGACCTCACCGCTGAGCGCGACGCGTTGCAAAAGGAAATTCAACTGGCGACGAAGGAGCTCATTCAGGCCGACCGACTCGCAACCCTAGGAAGCCTAGTCGCTGGCGTGGCCCACGATATCACCAATCCAACAAACCTTATCGCGATGAATAAAGAGGTTCTCTACACTCATCTGCGCGACCTCGAAAATGTGATATCGGAACTACTGAAGGATGCAACAGGGCCAGAAGCAGAGGTCCTTTTCGAAATGTTTAAAAAGGTATTTCATAACAGTCATGAAGCTCTAAGTGAGATCACACTGGGGCTCGATCGCATCTATGCGATCAACCAAGCAATTCGAAAACAAAGCCGTCGCGACGATGAAAAAACTGAGTTCGTCGTCCATGAGTTACTCAAAGAATGCATAACCATTGTGAAGGCGCGCTCGAAGGCTGTCGAGCTGAAGCTTACGGGTGATGAATCGACAGAATTTATCGCATACCGCTCACATTTGGGTCAGGTCATTATGAACCTACTGAGCAACGGTATCGACGCGGCGGAAGAATTTGTCAGAGCTGATGAGTCGTCGCCCGAGGTTGTCCTTGGCTTCAAGCGAAGCTCGGATCATCTCAATCTATGGATTCAGGATAACGGACCAGGCGTTCCCGAGGACCTCCGTGAGAAAATATTCACGCCGTTTTTTACAACCAAGCCAAGTGGTAAAGGCACCGGACTTGGAATGCCGATCATCATGAAAATTGTCTCCGAGCACAACGGCCGAATCGAGCTTGCCCCCTACTCAGAGTTTGCAGGGGCGCGATTTGATATTTACCTTCCACTTCCCGAGGAAGATGAGTCAAACCCATAACTATGCGTTAGCGGGAAAACCGTTTCACAAGGGCGACAGAGGCCCGAAGCGAGCCCAGAATTACGCCGAGTTCGCCCAGAGACCAACTTGAAGATTGGACCACTCTCATCTTCATCGCATTGTATACAAGGGTTCAAACTACCATCGGCTAGATGATGCGGAAGGTCAAAATACTCCAGACAACTCGCTAAGCATTCGCGACGCGTGTTGAGGATATTGTAAAGCCAAATATCGGCGCATGGCTCCGAAAACCCGATATCCAAGAGACATTGCCGCTGTGCCTCCTCACCATCAGTAAAGCCCTGAGCGCCACATGCTCGCACGGGCCCGGTTAGATCTGGATTGCCGATGTAGACAGCGAGGTCCTGCAAAGAAGAGCATTGGCCACACCCATTACGGTGTGTCACAAATTGCGACTCTGCGGGTACCCACGAATCCTCAGGCTGGGTTTCAAGTCGGTATTGAACTCCGTCAGCCTCAAAGATAGCAATACATAGAAGTCCTGAGCCGGAGACCTCTGGCTCATAAGCATTACTGTAAGGGTCAGTTCCCAACCTCTCCGGTGGATTTTGATGTGTACGGCCTAAGAGCCAATCAACAAACCCAATAGAGTATTCCGGGGGAGCGAACTCAGCATCACCACAATGATTGCAGCGTGGCGCACACTGGGCTTCAGATAAGCCCGTATTCTCTGACGGTTGCCCAAATAACTTTGCCGATTGAGAATGACATGTACGCTCGTTCTGCTGACAAGCAGATGCCAGTGCGAAGAGTGTGAGCACCAGCCACTGACTTAAAAAAGTTCTGAAAAATACCATATACCTTATACCCCACGTCCATCGCCGTAGAGACTTAGATGAAGTCGTGGACTAAAGCGGTAGCCATGCTTGAGGCAAAGCTCGGAGATCCAGGCGTGATGAAGCTTTGTTTCGTGGTCGGTTGTGCCGAGTGGCATCAGAAAGATGCGCGATGCTTTAATGCCATAGCTTTTTGCCAACGCGTGGACTTCTTCTAAATCCTTCTCGGTACCAATCACAAACTTGAAGACTGCACGTTCATTGGCTGCAAAGAAATCCATAGCCTTCGGTACTATCCGGTCCTCTTCTGCTACCTTTGAGTTTGAGAGCTTCGGCGAGCAAACATAACGGGCGATATAAGCGTCAAAGGCGTCACTCGGCACAATCGTTGCGTTGGTCTCAATATCGAAGGTCGCCTCAGGTCGCGCTTCGCGAATGTGCGCAAACCACTTCTCAAGCCTCTTGAACTGGACCATTGGCTCTCCACCCGTGATCACAAAGTTAGAGCAGGCGTGTTGTAAACTTAAACGGGTCAGCTCATCAAAGCTTAATAAGGACTGTTCGTCCTCTCGACGGTAACGCTGCTCAGACTCGTGCTGAAGGTTCTTATCGTCCCAGTTCCACGTATAGGGCGTATCACACCAGACGCAGGTCAAATTACAGAGTGAGAGACGCACAAAGATACTCGGTCGACCGGTCTCAGGACCTTCCCCCTGGAGGGAGTAGAAGACCTCGGGCACATCCTTACGTTCGTTCGCGAGGGTAAGCATATGCTTTGTTAAACTCATTCGATCCTTTGCTCGTCTACCCCTTACGGGCGTTTTACCAGCGGCTTTACCCGCTACGCTGCCATTACAGGCAATCCGCTCTATCTCGATCTTCCTTCTATCTGCTAGCATAAGGGATCAAAAAACGTGTCACAATGTATAAATCTTAGGTACTTAGACCATCGATACGTTGAAATTAGGCCTCGGTGATATAAAGCCTGAGCTAAGGAGAATTACACAATGGTACGACTTTTAAGTGTTTTGTTTGTTCTTGCTCTCTCAAGCAGCGCTTCGGCACAAATGCTCGATGCCTATCCCGAGATCTCGGCAGCGGAGCGTGAAGCCGCAGCCCAGCTTGCGGTCAAGAGCCCCGATACTGTCGCTCTTTATGCGAAGGGCCTCTGCTGCGCATCGTGCGCCATCGGTATTCGGAAGAAAGTCAGCGTGCTGAGCTTCGTCGACACTACGCGATTCAATCAAGGCATCGAACTCGATCCCAAAACTCAGCTGGTTCGGATTGCCATCAAACCAGGACAAAAAGAAGACGTAAAAGCACTCCAGGCCGCTATCCTTGATGCGGGTTACGACGCGGTACAGCTCTTCAAACTGACCCAAGGAAAGCTTGAGATTACGCGCTTCGCTTCCAACGCTCAAAACTAAGTTATCCCAATGCGTATCCCCGCGCTCCTCTGCTTCACAGCGCTTATATCCGCGGGCTCGGCCCATGCGGGTCAACCAATCTTTAGTGAAATGCCGCGCTGGTCAGACGGCTGGGGCGTCCAAGCCATCCAAGAGTTTCGACACCAGCGGAAGGTTTTCTCCGACGGAGACGAGCGGATCTCTACGAGCCACATCCTGAATATCGATGGTGTCTACACCTGGAAGCGCTGGATTCGGCTGACCGCGAAGGTTCCCCTTGTTCTCAACGCCACGAGAGAAGGCCAAGCCCGGCAGCGGGGCTTCGGTCCGGTTACGCTCGCACTACCACTGAAGCAGTACTTCAATTTAGATGGACGCAGTGGCTCCTGGACCTTCACGCCCCAGATAAGAGCGCCATCGATGAGCAAGATTGTACGAGGCAACCCATGGCAGCATGGGTGGAGCTTTGGGTACGAGACCGAGACCTACCGCTATCTCTTTGGACTCAGCATGGCTATCTGGGGCAACTTTGAAGACCAGAGTTTCGAGCAAGACACCCATCTACATATCGGTACCAATATCCACGCATTCGGCTCATCCGGACACCTAAAGCTACACGCTGGTGTCTGGAGTCCTGGTAAACGGCGACCAAGTGTTCTTGAGATTGGCCCGGTTTTGTATTGGCGAATCACCGACCTCTGGCACTTTCAAACCAAGTGGCAATACCGCCGTCACAAAGAGCCCGGCACACTCGATGAACACCGTGTTCGCCTAGGCTTGGCGATGGTCTTCTAAACGTCCTTCTATGCCCCAGGCACGCTTAGTCTCGAAGCGAAGGCTTGGACGCGAGCCTCTGCACCTCTGGGACCAACCGCAAGGTTGATAGACTTACCCAAGGGCGTTAGTGTCAAACTCCTCATGCCATGGATTGCTCAGATGTACAGAACGCTCCTATCACTTGGTTTTGCCTCAATCAGCGCCCTGCTATTTATCTGTCCCAACCGAGGGTATGCAGCCGCTCAGACGACCGACGCGATCACTCTCGATGTAGCCACCGACTCGCTTGTCTGGGCGCTCGATGGTTACTCGCTTATCCTGGGGGCAGAACATCCGGAGTTCGAAAACTTCCGTCTTCATGTGGAGATCTTTGGGCTGACCTATCCAGACGCCTTTATAGACCTGAATGCAGCAAACGCTGAAGAAGGCTGGGAACGTGTAATCGACCAAGCATTTATGTTTGCAGTCGACCACCACCCCTTGGACGAATGGCCGGGCTTTCACTACAGCGCGGGATTCAACATCCAGTCGTCTACCATCACTCGAAAAGGGCTCACGGGAGAAACATCCTTCAGCACTTTCGAGTTACTCCTGACCGTTGGCTACCGGTTCAAACCCGTTGACACTTGGGAACTCTTTGTCACGCCATACGCGGCAATCGGACTGCCCATGGAGCTAAGCACACCCGACGAACTGGGGGGGCAGGTCTTTGAGGAGCCTTTTATCCAGTGGGTTGGTTCGGTCAGGGTTGGGTGGACGTTTCCGCTTTAATCGAAAGTCTCGATATAGGCGACAATATCTGCGATTTCTTGATTCGACAGGTTATCAAAGGACGGCATACCACTGAGCCCCTCGAGAATGGTCTCGATCAGGTCGGGGCTCAAACTACCACCGGGATACATCGAATGCGCACCGCGGCCATTGGAACCATGGCACCAGCGGCAATTGGCTTCGTAGAGCGGCGCACCCGTTTGCGCATCGCCAACCAGCGCTTCGATCTCTGCAATCCTTGGGTTCTCACCACAACCGACCAGGGCCAGGGCTACGAGCAATATCCAACTCATCTGATAATTCGTCTTCATGGGAACTCCACTTGCAATTCGACAGCTAAATGGCCCCGGCCAGTCCAAATGTCCAGAGGGCCATTATGACAAATGTGGTAGCCAGATCTCGAATGTGGCCCCACCCTCGTTTTTGATGAGGTCAAGGCTTCCATCCATCGACTCGATCATCTGCCGCGAAATCGTCAAACCGAGTCCAGTGCCAGAGTCATCATTTGTTCGTGTCACAAACGGCTCAAAGATAGTCGAGACAAGCTCAGCTGAAATGCCCTGTCCGTTATCCGCGACGACGATCGACAAACCCTCTCGATCCTCCCGCTGAGACCAATCGACACGCAGCTCAACCCGCGCTTCTGAATTACCCTTGAGCGCCCTTGAAGCATTCAGCAAAAGGTTCAAGACCACTTGAGAGAGCTTCTTTTCATCGGTCCGAATTCGCACTTGTTCGTCACAGACAATCCGAAAGTCCACGGCATCTTCCATTTGAGATAAGCGTAAAATCTCGACAGTGGACTCCAAGAGTTTCTTCACGTGAACCTTCGAGAGGTAACCCTCCTGTCTACCCTCCGCGAGTTCTTGGACATGTGTCACAATACTCTCAATTCTCTCGATTCCCCGCTCGATAAGTTTCACTGCAGCTGGTATCTCAGAAGACTCCCCCATCTCATCGGCTAAGAGCTCGGTTCCGCCCCGAACAAAATTGAGTGGATTGCGAATCTCGTGTGCGAGACCTTGTGCCATATTGCCAACGGTGGCGAGCTGCGCTTGAACCAGCATACGCTCCTGAGTCTCTCTGAGTTCGATGAGTAATTCTTCCAACTCAAACTCACGTTCCTTTAACAACAAAAGATTCCTCACCAGAGCAATCAGCTCCTCGGGCTTAAATGGTTTACCCAAGAAACCGTCGGCCCCGGTATCAAATGCCTGAAACCGAGAGGTATCGTCCGATTTTGCAGTGAGCAGAATCACCGGGGTCTGACGCACGGTTTCCCCTTCACGCAGCGTTCTGATCAGTTCCGGACCGGAGACATTCGGCATCATCCAATCACTGACGATGAGGTCAAAGTTCGATTTTTTAAGGAGATCCAAGGCCGCCACGCCATCATCAGCAGTCACACAGCTATAACCACTGCTCTCAAGTACCTGCACAATGATCTCCCGCATATCGGGTACATCGTCTACGACTAAGATTCGGGCCAACGACTCACCGGCGTTCATGACTGGTTTAGTCGAGGATTGCCCGTCGACCTCTTGGTCCGGCCTCAGCCAAACGCGCGCCTCGAATGAGTCGACGATACTCGTGTTCTCGTTGACATCCACTAAATCAAACTCCACGAAGAATTCAGAGCCCTGATTCAACTCCGAAATTAGACCAATTGCCCCTCCCATCTCCTCGGCGAGTGTCTTACACAGTGCCAAACCGAGACCTGTTCCTTCGTACTCTCGCGTAGTAGAACCATCGGCCTGTGAAAAAACTTCAAACACCTTCTCTTGCTCACTGCGACGAATCCCAATCCCAGTGTCGGAAACCGACCAACGGACACGGCCAGAGGCAGGATTCAATCCAATGTCGAGACGAATGCTTCCCCCAGCCGGTGTAAATTTGAGTGCGTTCGAGAGGAAATTAAAGATAATCTTTTCCAAGCCATCCACATCACACGAAATGTGGAGGGGCTGGTTTTCGTCTACACCAATCGTAAAAGCGACGCCCTTACCTGCTGCCGCTGGCTCAAAGTAGTCGGCGAAGATTACGCCGAACGCAGAACAATCAATGGTCGATAGACTGTATCGAAATTTACCTGCCTCCGATTTTTGCAAATCGAGAAGTTGATTAACCATTCGTTGCAGGCGTCGACCGTTTCGAATTGCCATATCAAGGCTCGGTGCCCCTGCATGCTCAGCGACATAGCGTTCAAGCGGAAGCAACATTAAGGTGAGAGGAGTTCTTAGTTCGTGCGACATATTCTGGAAGAATTCGGTTTTCGCTCGGTCAAGTTCTCTCAGGTCATCCGCGTGCTTTTCTGCTTCGAGTCTGAGCCGGTCAGATTCGAGCTTAGCTTCCTCGGCCTGGCCCTTTAATTGGACCGCAATAGTCGTTTGCTCACGCAGCGCTTGAGTCTGCGCCTCTACCTCACCCTGCAAATTCTCACTCAATCGCTCGGCCGTTCGGTATGCCTGAGAAAACCGGCTCGCCAAGATATAGCTTTGGATGAGAATGAGTGCGCCAAACCCGTAGGGGCTTAAAAAGGGTGTCTCGAGATACCCCTTGCCTACCAAGACATCATTGGTGGCAGCCAAAACCATCGGGGTAAAGCCCATGAGCGTGAGTCCGGCGAGACGATTTCCTTTAAACCAAGCCGACAACGCATGGAGCACAAAAACGGTCATCGATACAAAAAGCATAGCCTGGTAATAATCAACCCAGGCCGAATAGGTCTGCGCAGGTTGAGTCAAAATCATCACTAAGTAGAATGCACAGCCAATTGAAACTGCATACGCGATACGTTGAATCCAGCGCCCGGGAATCAGCGAGGCGACAAAGAGCATTGCGAGAGGCAATCCAAGTATCATGGAGCCATATTCGAGCATTTCTCGAGCTTCAAACTGAGCAGAACTCGCTGGCTGCGCTAAAATCTCAATGAATCGGCTGGTGCTAATCTGACGAACGGCTACGACAAGACAAAGTAAACCAAACCACAAGCTTGTGGTATCTTTGGTTCGCTGAGAAAAGATACCGAGGTGGTAGAGAGCCATAATCACTAGGATACCAATAAGGAAAGCGTCCCTTAATCTTTCAAATAAGAGGTTTCCTTTCAGCTCACTTAGATTTCCTATAACGGGCGAAATTAGGGGGCCGCCTCTCGCAAAGTGATGATTCGAAACATGCCACCACAAGGAGATCTCACGACCACCCAATAGAGTTTGGAGCGTTGCAACTTTGGGCAACCAAAGCGGGATTTCTGAATCCTTTACGCAGGCCGCCTCTCCAACAACCACAACAGGCTCTAATTTATTCGTATCGGCATCTTGAACATAAAGAGATGTGGCGCTGATTGCGACACGGAGATAAATTCCAAGCTCATTGTCCATCGTCCGAGGCAGTTTGACTCGAAGTCTAAAGGTGGCACACCCTTGTCCGGGTGCCTCACTTCCTGTGCCTTCAATGAACCGTCCATTCCAATAGCCAGGAACTGTATAAAGGCCATTGGGTTCACGACTTTCTTGAGTGAGTAATTCCCCCCACCAAAATTCCCAAGGTCCTCCCAGGACGACGGGGCCGTCCTCGTCGAATGACCAATCGCTAAGGTCTAAGAGTCCTTCTTGAATCTCAGGAGCAGTGGCGTTTCCGGCGTTGGCCGGCTCAATAGGCACGATAGAAAGGAGTCCAGCGACCATCAAGATGATGTATCTCACTCGACTGCTCGGCGCGTGATTGGCATCCATCATCATGCCCGTCGCCAGATGGACTTGCGTCCGCGAGAACCATCATCAGCATCATGCGCAAGATCGTGGCTGACCAAGGCTTGAACCTCAACCGGCTCAAATGATGCACCAGTCCAAGTCAAAACGGTATTACCGTCAGAACTTACCGGATGGGTTATTGTCTCGATAACGCTTCGGCTTCGTGCAACTTTTTGACCACCAAGCTTCTGAACAGGGTGTGCGTTAAGCATCTCAAACGAACGAAG
Source organism: Myxococcota bacterium (assembly GCA_036128675.1). GTDB lineage: Bacteria > Myxococcota > XYA12-FULL-58-9 > XYA12-FULL-58-9 > JABJBS01 > JAYYQC01. The sequence continues at coordinate 9,119 of JAYYQC010000162.1, forward strand.
GTCCTCAGAGCCAACGCAGAGCAAAACATCGTCGACGAGTGCTAAGCGGTTAAGTAATAATGGGTCGAAGGAGTCTCGCACCCCATGATGCGGCCCAGTAATTTTGGGTTCAATCGGCGGCCCGACCGCCACGAGTTCTCGTCTCCACCAGTGACCCGTTTCGCGACGTTCCACAGCGGAGGTCATATGGTAATGCCATGCACTGTGTCGAATTGCTTTCGGCAGAGTCTCCGGAACTTTCCCAGCTCGTAACAACGACCACGCGGTCGGGTCTCCAGCGAGAAGCTTCTGGATTAGCTTTTCTGTCAGGCAATGAGGATGAATGTAATATGGATTCATCCCGGTCAGACAAGCCACCCGAAGGCTCGCCAAGCCAAATCCTTGGTAAAAAAGCCAGTGGTCCAAACGGGGATGATGCGGCGCAAATCTCGGCGGTTTGCGCGCAACGTCGCAAGAAAGCCACTTTGGTTCAAGGTCACTCCACGTCTCTCCATCGGTTGTTGCCTGCAGCACAGCTACTTGGTGCGGAACGTTACCGCGAGGTATGAAGACTCCATACGAGTTCCATATTCGAAAAGGTGAGACCATACGGAGGAATGCCAGATAGAGTTCTAGGGGCTTCTGAAGCGACGAATGTGGCTTGTACATCGAGGGCCGATACATCCAACTCCCACCTGTCCATGTGGTCGTCACCAACAAAAAGGGTAAGGAACCCGCGATATATAGGACTGCTAGGTATTCGCTAAGACCCCAAGTTTCAGCGCTGGCCACAAGCTCTCCACCATCCAGACCAATAGGCAAAAGAAGACAGAGACCAATTGTAGACAAATTAAAAGTCCCAAAGTTACCCGTCCACCAGATAAAGAGTTGGAGACCGATGAAGGCGACCATCGCCACCAACCGAAATTCACTGTCACCAAAAACGAAAAATGGAAGTACAATCTCTACGCACCAAAGCGATACGAGACCTACTTTATGAACCCACATTGGAAGCTCCCGAAGCAGTGCGCTCGGAGCACACGGGAACGGCTGCCATTCGAGAAAATGGTAAAGGTAGGTCCCTTCTCGAGTACGCTCGTCCCAACGGCGAAACTTCGCCAATCCCATGCCAAACATGACGCGAAAAAGCAGCCATCCATACATCAGGAGCACCAATTGAGATGGGGGCTCAGCGGCCTCCATAGAGGGTAGTAGCTCAAGCGGATGCAGCAAGAGACCAACAAGTGCAACCTCCGTGACTAGGTTATCCCAAGGAAACCAAAACAGGTTTGTGTTCGCTGTTTGAAGAGACAATGCGCAAAGCCAGACGACAAAAAAGGCCCAAGCAGTATAACTTCCCAAAGCTCCGACAATGATTGAGGACGCCGCGATTAGACCAAGAACAGGAACAAGGACAACCATCCAATCGGCTGTGGATACCCAAAAAATCGATGGGAACTTGAAGAACCCCCGCGGGATACCGAGGTCTCGCTTTACTGCGCTAAAGAGAGCGTGCACAGGCTCAATCCCGTGACTGCCGATGAGTGGCAACATTTGTGGAAGCGCCGATAGGAAGTGGATGAAGAACACGACCCCAAAAAATCGCGACGCGAAGCCTGCCACAAGCGCAGCGTCTAGATTTTCAAGCAGCTGGAGCCATCCCAAGAGCATTCACCCGACCTCGGTACGTAATATCATTGCAATCATACGTGCGAGCGCCAGTTCAAAGCTAGCGAGGACGGCTTGGCTCAACGACTTAAAGTCTGCCAGACAAAGAACTCAATCGGGCTTCCGAGCCCGCAGCGCATCTTTAGCCCTTCGGCCTTTGCGCTCAAGAGCAGGACGGAGCCAGGTTCGCAGCTGCGGGAAAAAATAAGCTACCTTGGCGAGTCGTCCTGATTTCTTCGGTCGGCAGATCTCAGCATCACCGTACTCAAGACACTGCATGATATCGTCGGTCACCTCCTCGGCGGTGCTGATCGGCTGCGAGAAGGTCAGGTCTGAGACGTTATCGATATTGTCCATGATAAAGCCCGTTGTGACAGGCCCCGGTGAGACCAAGCTGAACGTCACACCCTCTTCGAGCCACTCTTGCCGCAAGGCCAGCGTCAGGGCTCGAAGCCCAAACTTAGAGGAGGAATACGTGGCTGACTCCGGAATCGGAACATGGCCGGCCAACGAGGCGACATTGACCACATTACCCTTGGACTTTGCGAGATGCGGCAATGCGAGATGCATTAAGACCAACGGGGCGCGTAGATTCACATCGATCATTTTCGCCAAGTTCATTGTCGCGTTGGCATCAAATCTACCCCGGTGGTGCAGCCCCGCATTGTTCACCACAATATCGATCTGCCCGAAGGTCGTAAGCGTCGTCTCAACCAACGCCGTCATTGCAGAATCATCGCTGACATCGGCTGGAAAAATGAGGTGTGGGGTCTCGTTGGAAAGAGCTCGACCCAGCTCTGCCAGCGGCTCCTGGCGTCGGGCAACCATCACAACGCGCACGCCGAGCTTGTTAAGACGTCTGGTCAACGCAGCACCAATGCCCTCGGAGGCACCTGTCACTATCGCCACTTTCCCCTGCCAATCGCTCTTACCCATCACTGCTCTCCTTCTACTCACCAGTGTGACTGGTAAGCCGTGCTCCGGATGATTATTTCAAGACATGGCAAAGAGCACGCGCAAAAGAGACGCACTTCCCGAAAAGACATGCATCACCTGCGGTCGTCCTTTCGCGTGGCGGAAAAAATGGGCGAAGAGCTGGAATGAGGTCAAATATTGCAGCAAAGCGTGTCGTAGTCAGCGCCCCGGTGATCTTGAAGAGCGCCTCGAGCAAGCCATCATCGAGCTCATCAACGTACGCGGTACCAACGCAACAATCTGTCCGTCAGAGGCGGCCCGTTCGGTCGCTCCAGAGCAGTGGAAGCCTCTGATGGAGAAGACACGCGAAGCAGCGCGTCGTCTGGCCCATCGTGGAGTGGTCGAGATTACCCAACGGGGCAAACGCGTCGAACCCTCAGGCTTTCGAGGCCCCATTCGCCTTGGCCGACCAAAGCAATCGACGACCGGCGCATCAATGACTAAACTATAGCGCGAAGTATGGCGAAAAAGACCGACAGTTCCCTACCGTTTTCAGAAGCCGGCCGAGCCTGGTTTACGGACAACTTTAAGCAACCTACCGAGGTCCAAGCCTTGGGCTGGCCCCTGATTGCTTCAGGGAATAACGGCCTCCTCCTTGCGCCGACGGGGAGTGGTAAGACCCTGGCTGCCTTTCTCTGGTCCCTGGATCATTTACAAAGCACCCCTGAGCTCTTGGCCAAACGTGGCTTCAAGGTTGTCTATGTCTCCCCCCTCAAAGCACTCGTTTACGACGTAGAACGCAACCTTCGCGCACCCTTGGTTGGTCTCCAGCGGACCCGAGAGAGGCTTGGTCTTGAGAGTCGGGGTATCCAAGTCGATATCCGCACCGGGGATACCCCTCAGAAAGAGCGCGCGAGAATGCTGCGCTCGCCGGGTGATATTCTCATCACAACCCCTGAGAGCCTCTACCTGATGCTCAGCTCCAGGGTCCGGGAGCATTTCAGCACTACCCAGCTGGTGATCGTTGATGAAGTTCATGTGATGGCCGGCACCAAGCGGGGTGCTCATCTCGCGCTCACCCTCGAGCGTCTAGCGGAAGTCGCAGAAGAGGACCCGCAGCGCGTGGGGCTATCGGCAACGGTACGCCCAACCAGCGTCGTGGCATCCTTCTTAGGCGGTTACCGGAATGTCGAGATCGTCGATACAACCGCACCCCCGAAACTAGAGCTTAGCGTGGGGTTTAGTGAAGAGCTCCTCCAGGAGACAGCAACCGAGGAAGAGACGAATGAGGAGGCACCAGAACTCGACTGGACCGACGATGACGAAGAAGACCTCGACCTAGAGTTCGACCTGGACGATGACGCGCCGGATGGCTCAATCCTCGGCTCCCTCTACAAAGACGGTCAGAGCAAAGGCCGCCCGAGCCATCTCCCCATGCTTGCCCCCAAGCTGCTTAAGCTCATCGAAGAGCACCAAACCACTATTGTCTTTGTTAATAGTCGGGGTGCAACCGAGCGGCTCACCCAAACCATCAACGAGCTCGCCGACCGCGAGGTCGCTCTCGCACATCATGGGAGCATGTCGACCGAACGACGCGAGCTGGTCGAAGAAGCTCTGAAGACTGGCACTATCGAAGCGATTATCGCGACCAGCTCCCTCGAACTTGGCGTTGATATGGGCTCGGTTGATCTCGTGATTCAGCTAGAATCACCTGGTGCCGTATCGCGGGGGCTCCAAAGAGTCGGGCGTGCCGGTCACGGTGTCGGCGAGACCAGTCGCGGCATTCTCGTACCGAAATTTAAGACGGACATGATTGAGTGCGCTTGCGTCGCAAAACTCATGGTGGAGGCGAAAATCGAGTCGATTCGTCCGCTTAACAATCCGCTCGATGTCTTAACCCAGCAGCTGATCTCAATCTGCGGACAAGGCGAGCGGACGGTGGACGAACTCAAGGCACTCGTGCGTCAAAGCCAGCCCTTTTCATCGATATCAGACGCAGCATTCGATGGTGTTCTCGAGATGGCCAGCGGACATTATCCATCCACCGAGTTCAGTGATCTTCGCCCTCATCTTAACTGGGACCGAGACCGCGATGTAATCTCCGGTCGTCGCAGTGCACTCAAAGTATCACAGAGCAATGCCGGTACCATTCCCGACCGCGGGCTTTATGCAGTTCGACTTGGGCCTAAAGGGCCTCGACTCGGCGAGCTTGATGAAGAGATGGTCTTCGAGGCGAGGGAGGGCCAGACCTTCGTCCTGGGAGCTTCGACGTGGCGTATCGAAGAGATTACGCGAGACCAGGTCATTGTCTCCCCCGCGCCCGGCGAACCAGGAACGCTTCCATTCTGGCATGGGTCCGGACCGGGCCGCCCCTATGATCTGGGTCTCGAAATCGGCGAGCTCTTGGGGAGTGCCTCCGATCAGCCACGGGAAAAGCGCGCAGACTTCTTGCTTGAGCGCTACCCAATCCAACCGAAGATCGCGACGGATATCGCAGCCCTGATCGAGGAGCAACTTGAGACAACCGGAACCGTCCCCACCCACAGACGGGTGGTGATCGAACGGTTCTGCGACGAGCTTGGCGATGATAGGATCTGCATCCTCGCCCCATTTGGTACCGCGGTGAATGCGCCTTGGGCGATGGCGCTGGAGTCCGTGCTCTCAAACCAGCATGGGTTTCAGGTGCAAGCTCTGTGGAGCGATGACGGAATATCTCTTACTTTGGTGAACGACGGGACACCCTTGGAAGATGACATCGATCGCTGGCTACCCAATCCCGATGATATCGAAGAGCTTATCATCGAACAGCTCTCTCATACGGCACTCTTTGCTGGAACTTTCCGCGAAAATGCCGGTCGCGCGCTTCTATTGCCACGAAAATACCCAGGCAAACGAACACCCTTATGGGCTCAACGCTTAAAATCCCAAAAGCTTCTGGCCGTCGCGAAAAACTACAGCGACTTTCCAATTATCTTGGAGACCTATCGAACCTGCCTTCGCGACATTTTTGATATCGAGACCTTGAAGACAATCCTGACCAAGCTCCGAGACCGCTCGATGTCCGTCCAAGAAGTAGAGACCGACATGGCATCTCCATTAGCGCGCTCTCTTGTCTTCGACTACGTCGCCGCCTGGATATACGAAGGCGATGCGCCACTGGCTGAACGACGTGCACAGGCACTTACCCTCGACCGCAATCTTCTACGTGATCTGCTGGGCCATGCAGAGCTTCGAGAGCTACTCGACCTTGAGGCAATTGACGAGGTTTTTGAGGAACTTCAAGCGTTGAACGACGATGGCCATGCTGCCCACGAAGATGCACTCCATGATCTCGTAAGGCGACTTGGAGATCTCAGGACCGACGAGATTGAGAAACGATCTACTGGAGAAGCTTTCGAGACACTCTCAGACCTCGAGGCTTCTAGGCGACTGGTCGAAGTCCGCATTGCAGGTGAGTCCCGTTGGATTGTCTCAGAAGAAGCGGGGCTCTACCGCGATGCACTCGGTGTCGTGCCACCGCCAGGACTTCCAACCGCGTACCTCAATGAGAGCACACGCCCTTTAGAACAATTGGTCACCCGATTTGCGAGAACCCACACGCCGTTTACGACTTCAGAGGTGGCGCAACGGTACGGACTCAGGCCCCAACAGGTTGAGCCCATCCTGCGTCGATTACAAGAGGAGCGTTACCTCGAGTCTGGTGCCTTTTTGCCCAACGGCCAGGAAAGCGAATGGTGTACCCCGGAGATTTTGCGGCGGATTAGACGACGGTCACTTGCAAAGCTAAGAGGTGCGGTCGAGCCAGTGTCAACCGGTGCCCTTCAGCGCTTTGTTCTTCAATGGCAAGGTCTCAATACCTCCAAGAGCCAACGTCTCCATGAAGTACTGCTGCAGCTCGAAGGCATGGCTCTCCCAATGTCGGATCTTGAAACCAAGATTTTACCCGTCAGGATCCCACGCTACGAGCCGCGTGACCTCGACCTTCTCACAAGCACCGGAGAGTGGGTCTGGATTGGCGCTCAGTCGCTTCGTCGCAAAGATGGACTGGTTCGTTTCTTTAGGTCCGATCGTCTGGAGCGACTCTACGAAGCGCCGGCTGCCTATATTCCTCCCAGTGAGCTTCACTCGAACTTACTCCGCCATCTGACCGAGCGAGGGGCGAGTTTCCTATTCAACTTACGTGCAGTGGCTCAAGGACATCGCCTCGAAGAAGTAACCGAGGCACTTTGGGATCTTGTGTGGGCGGGCATCGTCACCAATGACACGCTTTCACCGCTGAGGTCTCTTGGCAAAGGCTCAAAAGGAAAAGGACGACGCAAGGCGAGTCAGACCGCTGGTGGTCGCTGGTCATTGGTGCAATCTTTCATCTACGACCCCGCCGCGCCTACCGAACGAAACCATCACTGGGCTCAGCTCTTTTTGAGACGTTATGGCATTGTCCTCCGTGATATGTGCAAAGAGGAACCCGCTCCCCCTCCCTACAGTCAAATCTACCCAATCTTCAAAGCGATGGAAGAAGTCGGAAGAGTACAGCGAGGCTACTTTGTTGAAGGCGTTGAAGGCATTCAGTTCTCGATGCCAGGTCTGACCGATGACCTAAGACGCAAGCCAGACCCCAATGAACCACCAACCCTCACCTGCCTCGCTGCGCGTGACCCCTCGAACCTTTATGGGCGCGTCATTCCTTGGCCCAAAACTGGAGGACTCAACGCTCAGCCACGCCGTGAAGCAGGTGCCAGCCTTCTACTCATCCAAGGAGAGCCGGCCTTATGGCTCTCGCCAAATGCGCATCGACTCATCACATTTCCTCAGACGCTTGAGGCTTTGGACAACTCAACCATCGAGGCCGCGACAAAAGCACTCTTCGACTTTCATCGAATAAGCAAAGATACGCTACTCGAAGAGATAGATGGACTCTCAGCCGCCGAACATCCGTTCGCCAATACCCTCGAAGAGCTGGGCGGCAAGATTCATCCAAGTGGTCTGCTCATCACTGGCGCCGGTCGAAATGCCCGAAGGTGATACCCTCCACAAGCTGGCACGCTACCTTTCTCCTCGTTTACGGGGACAAGTCCTCGAGCCCATCGAGGTACCCAATGCGCCTCGCGCCCTCGTCGTCGATGACGATGAAGTTGAAGAGGTTTTCGCACGTGGAAAGCATCTCTTAATTCAGCTTGGAAGCGGACGATGTCTCAGAGTGCACCTCGGTATGAATGGTACCTTCCATCACTACCGTCATCATGTACGTTGGAAACGTTCGCCCCGTACTGCGCAAGTAGTCCTTGCGACCAGAGAGAGCGTGTTCGTTTGTTTTCGACCAACAAAGGTCGAGCTTTCCTGGAGTACTCCCCCACCAACGGTGAGAGCCCTGGGCCCAGATCTAGCTTTGGGTCCTCCAGATCCCGCAAGGCTCGCCGAGCGCTTGAGAACTGCACATGAACGTTCTCCCAGAATAGACGACATCTTACTTGACCAGCAAATCTGTTCAGGTATCGGAAATGTGTATAAATCTGAGATTTTGTTCATTGGACAAATTTCGCCGGACCGCGCGGTTGAAACTCTCTCGGAAGAAAAAGTACGGGAACTTTTCGAGGTCGGATCTCAACTCTTACGCGATAACCTCGAGGGCGGCCCGAGAGTCACGACAGCGTCTGGCCACTTAAAACTAAACCCCTATGGCTCGAACCTCTGGGTCTACGGCCGTCGCAACCAGCCCTGCTTCCGGTGCCAAACCCCTATTTCTCGTGCCATCACCGGTAGGCAGACCCGCGTGACCTACTGGTGCCCTCAGTGTCAAGAATAGCTCCGCCACTGAAGGTGAGCGCACTGCGACGACGCGTGAAGGACAACGCTAACGAAGCTCGAAAGTGCGCCTTAGAGTGCCACGCACCGAGCCATCTGCGTTGTAAGTGGTAATCGCAAAGTCACGGTTTCCCATTTGGCTAAAGTGGCTCCTTACTGCGAGTCGAGCCGATAGCGATTGACCACTAATTTGATCGGTAAGTGTATAACGCCCATCGACTTCAACCCTCACAAAAGCAACGCCCTCCGGCGCACGCTCAAGACCAATCTCATAAAGGGCTTCACCTAGCTGCTTAATGTAGACCGCCGTGCCGCCGGTTACATCAAGAAGACCACGTCCATGTGCGACTTCTCGACCCGCGGCACTATAACCGACCACTTCAAAAAACCGCTCTGTGCTGGCTTGAGAAAAGCTGTAATCGATTGGAAAATTGGAGCCGGAGCCCCGCGTTGCCTCACCTAC
>JAYYQC010000163.1:0-6734 GCA_036128675.1 Myxococcota bacterium
ACCTCTCGGCTTCAGCTTCTTGAGAGGCAATCGCTTGTCATCCCGGGCCATACGGATTAGACCCCTAAGCCGTTTAGAAAAACATTAACGTTGTTGAGCGAATACCATGGCGAAGCGATATCTAGTAACCCCCGCACTACCGTATGCAAATGGCCCTATTCACATTGGGCACCTTGTCGAGCACGTCCAAGTTGATGTCTTTGTTCGAGCCCTGCGTATGGCGGGCGAGGACGTACTTTTCGTATGTGGGGCTGATGCTCACGGAACTCCGATCGAGCTCAATGCAGCAAAAGAAGGCGTCACACCCGAGGTCTTTTCACAGCGTTGGCATGATGCGCATGCTAAGAGTTTTGATCGTTTTGGGATTCACTTCGACAGCGGGTACGGGACGACCCATACCCCTGAAAATGAAAAACATGCCGGTCGAATCTTTGAAGCCCTGAAATCCAGGGGTGACGTTGAGGTTCGCTCGGTTGAGCAACTCTTTGACCCTGAAGCAAAGCGATTTCTACCGGACCGAATGGTGCGTGGAACATGCCCAAAATGTGGGACAGAGGACCAATACGGTGATTCTTGCGAAGCGTGTGGTGCAACGTACAGCCCGTCGGACCTTAAGTCACCCAAGAGCGCTATCAGCGGTGCGACGCCGGTTCTAAAGTCGAGTGACCACTACTTTGTGAAACTCGGGCGGTACCAAGAGATGCTTGAAGAGTTCACTCAGAGGAGTGGTGCGGTTCCCTCTGAGATTGGTCAGTATATCGCAAGCTGGTTGGAAGGTGGCCTCAAGGATTGGGATGTAAGTCGCGATGGCCCGTACTTCGGATTTAAAATCCCGGGCGAGGATGACAAATACTTTTATGTCTGGATGGATGCGCCGATTGGATACATTAGCCTGACCGAGCGTGCATTGAGCGGTAGCGACCTAAATTGGGAGGACTACTGGTCCAGTGAAGAAACTGAAATCCACCATTTCATTGGAAAAGATATTGTCTACTTCCATACGTTGTTCTGGCCCGCGATGCTCCAAGCAGCGGGTTACAACCTACCGAAGAGTGTGAATGTTCACGGTATGTTGACGGTAGACGGGCAGAAGATGTCTAAGAGTCGCGGAACGTTTATTCTGGCTGATACGTTTGCGGAGTTTCTTGAGCCAGAGGCGTTGAGGTATTACCTCGCTTGTAAGCTCAATACTTCGCCGGATGATATTGATTTCAGTCTCGAGGATTTCGTGCTTCGAGTGAACGCCGACCTGGTTAATAAGGTTGTCAATTTGCTCAGCCGAACTGTGCCGATGCTTCATCGAAACAACGAAGGCAAAGTGGCGGCGTTTGATGAGAGTGCTTCGGAGCTGCGTGTTGCGGTGCATCAAGCAAACGAAGAGATCGAATCTCTCTATCGGGCGAAACACTTCTCGCAGGTCGTTCGTAAAGTGACACATATCGCAGACCTGGCGAATCGTTATCTCCAGGATGCGGCACCGTGGAATACCGTGAAGTCGGACCTTGCACTCGGACTTTCCCAGCTCAGCACGGCCTTGTGGGTTGGTAAAACCTGCGTAGCCTGGCTTAAGCCAATTGTACCGCATGTAGCATCATTAACCGAGGAGATGCTCTCCGTAGATGGCTTCACTTTTAAGAACGCGATTGAGCCCCTGGAAGTAGATCTCTTGGTCAAGCCGTACACGCGTCTTTTCGAGCGCGTGAACGATAAGGATGTTGCGAAACTGGTTGAGCGTAGCAAGGCAGATGTCGCCGCATTTCAAGGTGAGTCCAAGGAATCGAAAAAAGACGTTTCGAAGAAAAAAGATGCCTCAAAGAAAAATGACGCAGCAGCCTCGGACACCATCGACTTCAAGGCCTTTTCTGCCTTGGATCTTCGGGTTGCGAAGGTCGTTGAGGCGACGGATGTCGAAGGCGCGGACCGTCTCTTAAAGTTGCAGCTTGATGTGGGCGATTTGGGCACCCGTCAGGTCCTCTCCGGTGTGAAGCCGCATATCCAAGCTTCTGATATGTTGGGACAAAATGTAATCTTGGTCGCGAACCTGGCACCACGGAAAATGAAGTTTGGTGTAAGTGAAGGGATGGTTCTTGCCGCAGGGGATGTTCCATCCTTGGTCGTTGCTGCGAATGCCAAGCCTGGTGAAAAGGTGAGCTAGTCCCTACTACATGCCTCTTATGCCGAATTGAGCGTGGCATCTCGGCTGGTCTTAGACTACAAAGAGCACGTCGGCGATTTAGCGTGGAGGCTCCCTTCAATGAAACGACTTACCCTATTTTGTCTTTGCCTGTGGTGGACCGCAGGTATAGCCAATGCCCAAGAACAAATAACCGAATCTGAACCAGCACCGCCTGAGGCCACTTCGACGGCGGTGGATGCTGAGGCCACACCCAGCGCAGAGGGCGCAACCGCTGCCGAGGTGCCATCAGATGGACAGTCAGTTGAGGCCAGTGTCGCGGATGAGGCTGGTGAAGATGCGGAGGTCGCGTCGGAAGGTGAATCAGCCGAGGTTGAGGGCTCTGAAGCCGAGCCTGCATCCACCGAACCGAAGTTCATTAAAGGCAACTTAATTCACGTTGGAACTCGGAAGATGCTGAGTCGATATGACCATATCGGTATCAGCACCGGACCTGCTTTGATTGGGCGAGATGTCCTCTTAAATGTCGACCCTGGGTTTGCATACTACGGTGATATGTTCGCGGTGGCGATGCACGTCCCGATGAGATTGCTGGCCATCGGAAATTTAGGCGACGAAGCGGAGTTTGGCGAGATGCGTGTTCGCCGCGAGGACTGGGACGAGGTCTCTGATTTCGGTAAAATTGTCCGATTTTTCTCGATTGGGCGAAAAGAAGACAACTTCTATCTGACGCTTAACTCTCTTCGCCCTGCGACAATTGGTCACGGTCAGGTCCTCGATAAGTATCAACCCAATATCGATGTCGACCGCTCGATGCTGGGTTTGATTTTTGATGCCTACAACGACTACGGCGGCTTTCAATTTCAAATGAACGACGTCATGTGGTTCGACCCTGATAACGTCAATAAAGTCATCGGCGGCTTGGGGTTTTTGAAACCTCTCTCACTCTTCTCGGACCATTGGTTTGCTACGAGCTTTTCGGTAGGAGCCGAGTATATTACCGACCTGCGGGCTCCTAAGTGCATCAAGAAGTCAGCCGATGGCCCGTGTGTTCAGGGAAGCGGCTATGCGGCCGGTTTTGACCCTTACACGGGGGAATATTACGACGATAGCTTCATCCGAACAGATTCAACAACCGGTCTTCCGTTTGTTGAGGAAACAACCGTAACCGCCGCTGGTTTAAGTATAGAAGCAAAAGTTCTCAAAGTGAGTCGATTTGCGGACGTTAAGGTCTATGGCACGTATCACCAGTTTCTGAATGAAGGTGGTGGGGCTGGAGCAGCGGGTGGAATTCTGGGCCGTTTCAACGCGGGCACCAAGTGGATTAATGCATTCCGGATCCGGACCGAATACCGTAACTTCGGCGATGGTTTTCAACCGGCGTATTTCGATTCCCTTTACGAGACAGAAAAGTACTCTTTTGCAGCTGAGAATACGCGTTACCAGACGACCCCGACCAAGTTCCAGGCCGTCTTTGGGGACCCAGAGAATGGTTTTGAGCGGGAGAACCTCGGGACCCGACATGGCTACAATGTCGAGTTCTCTTACGGGCTCTTCCGTAATTCAAGAAGTTCAAAGAAAATCGCCTTCGGTTTCGGTCTTCAAGATTCGACTGGATATTTCGATTCAAGCTTTTACGCTCACCTCGAATTTCCGGCTTTCGACCTACTTGAGTTCTTCTCAAGTTATATCAAAACCAACGCGCGGGATGTGGCGTCGCTCTTTGAAGGCAACCCCCTTGAGGCGGACAACGCGGTACTGCTCGCGGGTGTTCGGATGACAATCTTGCCGTTCCTTTTCGTGAATGCGCATTTTGCAAAGAGCTTTCGCAGCACCCGAAGCCCGGGTTCTGAGTATCACCTAGGCAACGGCAATATTGTGAATGATGCTGGGGAACCTAGCACGATGTTTCCATACGACCGCCTTTACGAGAATGTTCCTACCGTGTTTCTGGAAGTGGAAATGGGCTGGGATTATCGAGGCGATGATGAAGAAGAGCTCGTCGAAGACGAGGAGTTTCTACCCATTGGGGAGGAAGAGTTATGAAGAGCACTCAAGGATGGCTCATCGCAGTAGCAGGACTCTCGCTTGCGTTAGCGGGCTGTACCGCAGCAGACCGGGCCTCTGATGAAATTGGGACGGTTGAGGAGGGTGGAGCCTGTTCGTCGGTCTCTAACTGTGTGCCTGGACTCGATTGTGTCGAGAAAATCTGTGCGCCTTTTGTGGAAACCGAGGAGACACCGGTTTCACCCCGTGGGAAAGAGTGTTCTGCTGACACAGATTGCGGGTCGTTTACCAATACCGCAGGCGATACACGCGAGTTCTTTTGTGGGCGTCAGGGACGTTGTATCCCCAATCAGCTGGGTGGCCTCGGTGAAACCTGTGGACTGACGATTGACTGTGAAGAGCCATTCGTCTGCAACGGTGTCTGCGGCATCTGTACTGGCTCCCAAGATGATTCGTCCACAGACTTAGATGACTGTGCGACAGTTGTTGCGATGCCGGGTATTACCGAAGCGTCGTTTGAGGGCGCTCGCGACCTTGGAGAACCGTGTGATTATCCGCTTGGATGTCGACGACCGCTCGTATGCGGCCTTGATAAGACCTGTCAAAAGCTACCCGATTTCGCAAGCGCGGCATGTAGCCGAAGCGGGGATGAGCGCGGCGCGTTTCGCGTCTATTTTGAGACGCAACAGGTCGATAACTCGAGCGATGACCGCGAGTTCTATCGTCTTCCGTCACCTTCAGATTTGCGAACTCAAGATTCCGGCTCTCTCAACTTTGTTGGGCATGGTGGCCCGGGGCAGGTCTTGGGCATGGACTTTCCAGAGGATTATCTCGGCCCAGCGGGCGACTCAGTCGAAGGCTTTGCCTTAAATGTACCGGTCTTCTTTCGGCTGAGTGATTACGTGACAACGGAATCCATCTGCTTGGACCCAGAGAACGATTCATATCCGACCTATGTTGAGCCAATCGGCGGAGCGGTGTTCGAGCGCGAGGGCGATGAAGCCCCGGATGCGGCGGTTGAGGAAGCACAGTTTTGCACCGAGTCAGGCAGCCCCAATATCTTCGTTGTGAATCTGAGCACGGGTGAGCGCTTACCAATCCAGCTCCAGATCACCCGCAGTAAAGGCCAGTATATCTGTGGGAACTGGCTTGGCGTTGGGCCCCAGGACGGTATGACTTACGCACCGGGCACAACCTACGCGGCGGTCATTCTAAAGACGATCCGTGACATCCGTGGCGACGCGCCACTTCCAGACTCTGATTTTAAAGACTGGGTCGAAGGGAAGCTTGCGATACCGGAGATGGAGCCACTACGTACATGGATTGAGGCTGAGCCGGATCTCTTTATCGGCAATTTAGCTGCGGCAACGGTCTTCACGACTGGAACGCCCGCTACGCGCGGCCAGAAGATGATTGAAGCAGTGGCCGCACTCCCAGAACCCACGTTCAATGACGATGCTGTCGTATGCGATACTGGTGTAATCTCACCCTGCGATGATGGCTTAAGCGAAGATAACCCTCTGCACTTCAGGAAGTGTTCTTCGGCTCTTCCGATTTACCACCAGATTCATGGAACTTACCAAAACCCAGTATGGCAGCAGGGGACTCGGCCATACCGAATCTCCGCTGAGGGCGGTACCATCGAGTACAATGCGGATGGTCTTCCGCTTGAGCAAACCTCGGAGGCAATGTGCTATTCTCTCGCGGTTCCGATTGGTCAGCAGATGCCTGCTGGTGGGTGGCCAACCGTGGTCTATGCGCATGGTACAGGCGGTTTCTTCTCCTCGATGTTCTTCGATGGAACTGCGGCGCGGCTCACGCAGCTTGGCTACGCGGTTTTGAGCTTTGATAATGTGATGCACGGGCCACGGTCCGGACTGGACCCGAATGATGCTGCCTTCGATGCAGGGCAGTCGTTCTTTAACCTGGCAAACCCGGCAGCATCTCGAGACAATGTTCTGCAAGGGGCGGCCGATGTTTCCTACGCGCTGCGATTGGTCGCTAGCCAAGCACCGTCGCTCGGCAGCATTCCAGGACTAAAGTTTGATGCGGATAAGCTGGTTTACTTTGGCCACTCTCAGGGAACAGTCATCGGCGGGCCCGTTCTCGCGTTTGAGCACGATTATGGTACGCCACTTATGGGCGTCGTTTGGAGTGGCTCTGGCGCTGAGTTGGCGCTCTCGATCCTCAACAAGACCGAGCCAATTGATATTAAGCAAGTCGCTGCTATTGTTTTCGGTGACAATAATCTCTCCCGGCTTCATCCAATGATGTCGATTCTGGGACAGATTTTCGGCCCATCGGATGCAATCTCGTATGCAGATGTACTTCCGAGCGATGTCCCGATGATCTTTACCTCAGGTTATGGCGATTCATTTACGCCCGATGCGACTCATTTCGCGCTTATGGAAGCGTCAGGGCTTCCAGTGATTGATTTGGTTGGACAATTAGGGGACGACGCGGCTGATTATCGTATCCCAGATACAATCACGAAGGTCAGCGGACCGATTGTTGGTGGCGGCGGTGAAGCTGCCAAGGGTTGGGTGAGAGTACCCCGAGGTGCTGCCGTAGACGGACACTTTGTCGCATTTTC
>JAYYQC010000164.1:0-14732 GCA_036128675.1 Myxococcota bacterium
CCGTCGTCGCAGACCTCAAAGAGCGGCTGAATGATTCCATCACCACAGCTACCTTCTCGCTGGCAAAGTGCTGAACAACCATTACCATCATCCAACGCATTGCCATCGTCGCAGGTCTCTGAACACTCGAGAATTGAGTCACCACAAACATTGTCAGCCCGCGAACAATCTCCATAACAGCCGTCACAACTGTCGGTATTCCCATCATCGCAAAACTCAAGTTCCGGACAGAGTGTTCCATCCCCACAAACTGGTGCACTACCCGCGGCTGTACAGTCAGCATTACAGCTACCGCAGGCATCGGTATAGCCGTCGTCGCAGAATTCAATTTCGGGACATAGAGCGCCATCACCGCAGGCTGCCCCCGCGCCGGCAGCTGAGCAATCGGCATTGCAGCTACCACAAGCGTCGGTAAAACCATCGTCGCAAAATTCAAGCTCGGGACAAGTCTCACCGTCACCACAGGTGGCACCACTCCCTGCCGCTGTGCAATTTGAGTTGCACGAACCACAGGCATCGGTGAAGCCGTCGTCACAAAACTCTAACTCTGGACAGACTTCAGAATCACCACAGGTCGCACCGGTACCAGCGCCGGAGCAATCCACATTGCACGTACCACATGCATCGGTGAAACCGTCGTCGCAGAATTCTAGTTCTGGACAGGCCTCTCCATCACCGCAGCTCGCGCCTGAACCAGCACCGGTACAATCCGCGTTACAAGTACCGCAGGCATCGGTAAATCCATCATCGCATTGCTCCAATTCCGGACAGACTGTTGAATCTCCACACGTTGCACCTGCTCCTGTCCCAGAACAATCTGCGTTACACGTACCACAGGCATCGGTGAAGCCGTCATCGCAAGCCTCAAGCTCTGGGCAAAAGTCACCATCACCACAGGTCGCGCCAGTTCCCGCCCCCGAACAGTCTGAATTGCAGCTACCGCAGGCATCGGTAAAACCATCATCACACTCTTCTAATTCAGGACAAATCTCAGCATCGCCACACGTAGCCCCCGAACCAATGGCAGAGCAGTCCGCGTTACAAGAACCGCAGGCATCGGTGAATCCGTCATCACACGCCTCCAGCTCGGGACAAAACTCACCATCACCACAAGTTGCACCAGAGCCCGCACCTGAGCAGTTAGCATTGCAACTACCGCAAGCATCGGCAAAACCGTCGTCACATTGTTCCAGCTCAGGACAGACCACAGAATCGCCACAGGTCGCACCTGAACCAGCCCCAGTGCAGTCGGCATTGCAGGTACCACAGGCGTCGGTAAATCCGTCATCACATTGCTCTAGTTCAGGACAAAAGTCACCATCGCCACAGGTCGCGCCTGAGCCCACATCATCGCAGGTCTCATTGCAAGAACCGCAAGCATCGGTGAAGCCATCGTCGCAGGTCTCTCTTTCTGGGCAGACCTCCCCATCGCCGCAGGTTGCCCCCGCGCCAGCCCCGGAACAGTCGGCATTACAGCTACCACAGGCATCGGCAAAGCCATCATCACATGCCTCGAGTTCGGGACACGTGAGACCATCGCCACAAACCGCACCAGAACCAGCGGCTGTACAATCGGCGTTACAGCTACCACAACTATCGGTGAAGCCATCGTCGCAGAACTCACGCTCGGGACATACCTCACCATCACCACACGTGAATCCGGTACCGGCACCAGAACAGTCGGCATTGCAGCTGCCACAAGCGTCCGTGAAACCGTCATCGCATGCCTCGAGCTCGGCGCAGACTACGCCATCACCACAGACCGATGGTCCCCCTGGTCCGGTGCAATCGGTATTACATGTGCCGCAGGAATCGTTATATCCATCGTCACAGAGTTCTAACTCAGGACAAATTGCCCCATCGCCACACGTGGCTCCATCTCCGGGTGCCGAACACGTCGCGTTGCAAGTGCCGCAGGTATCGGTAAAGCCATCATCGCACGCTTCAAATTCAGGACAGAAGAGGCCATCGCCACAAATAGCTCCCTCACCTACCGCGCTACAATCGGCGTTGCATGAGCCACAGGCGTCAGCAAATCCATCGTCGCAAAGCTCAAACTCCGCGCAGATTGTACCATCACCGCAAGTACTGCCTTCCCCCGCCGCACTGCAGTCTGCATTACAGCTACCACAGGCATCTTGAAAACCATCATCGCAGAATTCGAACTCAGGACAGATTAAGCCATCCCCGCAGCTAGGCGCTTCGCCCGCCCCAGTGCAATCGGCATTACAGCTACCACAAGCATCTGCATAACCATCATCGCAAGTCTCGAAAACGCTCTGGACGATACCATCACCACAGATCGAGTTCTTTCGGCATTGGGATGTACAGCCGTTGCCGGTGTCGATCGTATCGCCGTCATCGCATTCTTCGCCCGTTTCAACGATGCCGTTGCCACAGATACCTGGACAATCTTCATCATTCGCAAATGTGCACCCGGATGGGCAGCAGCCATCCCCCGTCTCACATACGGTCACGTCAGTAAAAGTACACGCCACATCGCATGAATCGGCCGAGCCAGTCCGAATATCGTCTGTACAAAAGTCGCCATCAAAGCACGTTGAGAGACAGTTACCATCGCAGCTCTCTCCGGCCTCCACAACGTCGTTACCACAGACCGGTGCACAATCATTATCATCGTTCGCATTGCAGCCCGGTGCGCAGCAGCCGTCATCGTTCTGACACACTTCCACCGGGTCAAATTGACATGACGCCGTACAGTTATCGGCACTTCCAACCAGTGAATCGGTTGTACACGAATTGCTATCGTCGCAAGCCACGGGGCAGCTATCATCCAATGCCGAATCGCAGGCTTCCCCGTCCGAGACAACACCATCGCCACAGGTAGCCGAACAGTCGTTGTCATTGGCCAAAGAACATAGAGCATCCCCGGAGTCATTCTGCCCGAGTCCGCAGCAGCCATCGTCATCCACACAGGCTAGGATAGCTTCCGCGACGCAGACCGCATCACATGTCTCTGCTGCACCGGTCAGAGTGACCGACTCACACGCATTGTCGGAGCTACAGGTGCTGGGGCAATCACCATCACAGGCTTCCCCCGCTTCGACCACCCCATTGCCACACTCGGGCGTACAATCGTTGTCGTTGTTCGAATTACAACCAGGGGCACAACAGCCATCGTCGCTGATACACTCGAGTACTTCGGTATAGCTGCAAGCGAGACTGCAAGACTCAGCAGCACCGCTCAATGAATCGATGGTACACGCATTGTTATCGTCACAGGTCTCTGGACAGCTATCCTCCAAGCCGGGGTCACAGGTCTCATCATCGCTGACGACGCCATCACCACAAGAGGCAGAGCAATCACTATCACTGACAACGTTACAGCCAGCCGGACAGCAGCCGTCGTCAGATATACAAACTTCGATCTCAGTAAAGGAGCACGCAACATTACAGGTATCAGCCGACCCGATGATGGCATCAGCTGTACACGCTGCACCATCGTCACAGACGATGTTACAGTCTTCGCCGTCGCAGGTCTCGCCTTCATCTTTGACACCGTTGCCACAGGCTGCGGAGCAATCTGGATCGTTGCCGGAATTACACCCCGGCGCGCAGCAGCCATCACTGACCGCCAGACATTCCGTCACCGGATTAAATATACAGGCCGCACTGCATGAGTCAGCCGCGCCAACGAGAACATCGCTGGTGCAAGCCAGTCCATCATCACAGCTAGAAGGACAATCCTCACCATCACAGGTCTCACCGTCTTCGATGGTATTATTACCACAAGACGCCGAACAGTCGGTGTCTGAATTTGCATCACAGCCCGGAGCACAACAACCGTCGCCGCTGGCACAAACATCAATCGCAACAAACGAGCATTGAGCATCACAGGTGTTCGAGTCGCCCACGAGTACCGCTTCGGCACACGCACTAGGCGCGTCACATGCAAGTGGACAATCTCCATCGCAGAGCTCGCTACCCTCCAAGACGCCATTGCCACAAATCGGAGAACAGTCGGAGTCGCTATTTGCATCACATCCCGGGGCGCAGCAGCCATCATCACTAATGCACGCAGCAATCGGTTCCAACGAGCAGCTCAGGTCGCAGGTCTCGCTCGCTCCTGAGAGAACTGCTTCCTCGCAAGCACTCGTCGGCTCTGGGCAGACCGGCGAACAATCACCATCACAGAGCTCATCGCCTTCGACCACGCCATTGCCACAGCTTGACGAGCAATCGCCGTCATCCAAGCTATTACAGCCAGGCGCACAACAGCCATCGGTCTCTAGGCTGCATTCAATAATTGGTGCGAAGACACATTCGGCATTACACGCCTCGGCGGTTCCGATCAGTGTATCGCTGGTACAGAGGTCGACATCGTCACAGCTCGAAGGGCAGCCACCGGCGGCAAGGGGGTCGCATGTCTCGTTCTCATCTAGGACCCCATCACCACAGCTATCAGAGCAATCATTATCGGTGCTCGGGTCGCAACCTGCTGCGCAGCAGCTGTCATCATTGAAGCAACCTGTGATTGGAACGGGTACGCATTGGGCATCACATGCTTCAGCACTTCCGATAAGTGTCTCAGGTACACAAGCGCTTTCACTCAGACAGGACACCGGGCAATTACCGTCGCATAGTTCATCCCCTTCGACGACGCCGTTGCCACATGCTGGTTCAGCGGGTTCGCAGTCTGAGTCATTGAAATTGGTACAATCACTCGGACAACAGCCATCTCCATCTTGACACAGAGTAACTTCCTCGACTGCCTGGCAAGCCACGTTGCAATCTTCCACAGAACCGACCAAGACCTGAGGAAAACAAGCATCGGTAGTGACACATTCTTCGCGACAATCGTCTCCATCGCAGAGCTCACCGGGCTCAGTAACACCATTTCCACAGACAGCCTCGCAATCCGGATCTAAGTCTGCGGTACAACCCTCAACGCAACAGCCATCGGCTTCGGGTATACATTCAGTGATTTCGGTAAAAGAGCACTCGACCTGACAAACGCCTGGCACAAGCAAAACATCCGCCGTGCAAGCATTATCATCGTTACAGCTTGTTGGGCATCCCGTAGCCGACGCGGGGTCACAGGTCTCTCCCTCGTCGATCTCCCCGTTGCCACAGAGGTCGGTAACGGGCGGGAGGTTCTCAAGCGTGATGCACGTGTTTACAAGACATGCCTGATTCGCATCGCAGTCGTCATCGGTCACACAATCGATGCCGACGACTGAACGATCGAGTTCGGGAATACACGATGCCGAACTCCCAAGAGCGAGAACGACAAAGCAGGCACCAAGCACCCTGAGCATTCGATTGCTGCACATAGCTATTTCCCAACCCCTCATCATCGGCCGTATCGACGTCTTGGCCGAGGACTTTAAGACGAAATCCCAGCGTTCCCAACGACTTATACATAAGCTTGTTAAGTATGAGCCCAACTCTGAGACTGCCAAGGGCTGGCTTTATCATTCCAGGGCGAGCGTGAACCCGCAAATCTTTGACACTTTTGTCCACGCTTGGACATGCTGCCGAATGGCTTCGGAGATCCTTGCGCTCATTTGACTACCTTCGGGGGCTTCAGGGGCCCATCCACGCGAGGAGATAAAGGCGCGGGCCTGGGGGGAGAGGCCCGCCCAGACCGTGGGGTCGACCACCGACCGCTTCACGAAGGCTGCGCTCTGCGCGTCGAGACGCTGACCTACCTGAACCATCGCGGTCGTTGGCTTCAGAACACCCCGCAAGAAAAACTTGTGAAACGCGCGGTTAAGCTCCTGGCACCGGTCATTACTGGGTTTTTCGGCGACGGTGTCGAGGTGACGAAGACGAATCCACTCCAACGCGTGGTAACTCATTGTCGCTCCTTGGAGCCACTTGTAGCCGAGCCGACTTCGACGAAGGACACCCAGAGCGTGTTCGAGTCGCCCGATGTCAAGGTCGTAATTTCCAGTCACCTGCCAGGCAAGGAGCTCGTCCATGTGGTCAAGTGCTGCAAGGCCCTCCCCTTTCATAAGTTCCTTTAATTGAAAGCTTCGAGCGTGGGTTAATAAGAAGCTCTGCCACTCTGGTGACCCCCAGAGCATATTCCACCAAGCACTCGCATTGGCCGCCCGCTTCGACTCAGCAAATCCGCGCAACTTCGCGACGGCATCCTCGTCATCGCCTTGCTGGGAAGCGCAACGCTCAAGGGCATTGACCAGCTGAGTGCCATGCGCCCATCGACGGGTCGAAGGCATGACTTTGCCTAAACCACCGGTACGCTCAAAGAGCAGGCCATCCCATTTACAGTCGCTCCAAGATACCACGTCGCCAAGCGTCATTCGTAAATCTGGCTCCGGCACGCGGGACATCTTCGGTGGTGGTAAACTGACGCGCTTCGGTTCGAATGCGTCCTCTGATGGTGCGCCATTCTCAAGGAACTGCACATATTCGATGTAGGCTTCTGAGAGCGTCTCGCGCTGCTTACAACCGGTGAGGCCGATAAGAAGGAGGGAGGCAATGAATATTCTAGACATGCCTGTACGCTGTGGTCTACCGGCGACTACATCAAGTCTTCTTCCCCCATTGGAGCTCTAAATGCATCCAATCAGGATCCTTCTCCGCCCACCCGGCAACTTCAGGCACCCAAACCCCAAACCTACGATCAGGCACTGGCGTTCGGAGACGTTCGCGTCGCTCGGTTAAAAGGCGCTCAACCGCCATCAGACGCTGTGGGTCATTTTCTTTTAAATTATCGACTTTTCTGCCCTTGCGATGGTTGCAGCTCTCACAGGCCAATCCCAAATTGCTTATGGTATCACGACCACCGTGATGCCTGGGCTGGATATGCTCTACCGTAAAGACCGGACTCCAAACCTGGTGGGCCCATGCAATCTTTTTACGCCGACACATAATACACTTCCCCACAAGCTCCGACGATGGACCTTGCCCCCGGAAAGAGAATGTATGGTCGGTTGCGGCGATGATGCCCTTCAGCGCTAAGAGTCGCGCGGTCATACCATGCTCGAGTTAGGCGTAGCCGTCGATGATGGCACCGCGCTCTTGCCGGCCCTCGGCAAGCCTCGCGTCAAACGCCTCGCGCTGGGCATCTAAGCGGGCCTGTGTACGCTCTCGGGTGCTACTAGCATCCGCGGCGGCCTGGGCTGCGCGTTCTTGCTTGGTACGCTCGGCAAAGGCCGCCTCAAAGCGCTCGGCGCGCCTCTCAGCGTTTGCTTCGTTGATTCGAACCTTTGCGATGGCATAAGCATTTTGCGACGACGACTTTGCTGCTACCTGCTCAACGGCTTTCATGGAGCCCCCCTCCGTGAATCGAGCGTAAGGCAGGAGGTTAGCAAAGACTCTGTGATTTCACTAGCGTCGAGTGACGATTGTTAAAACTTCCCCGACCCGTACGATCCCCTCTCGAAGTACGATCGCGTTCTGGCCAAAAATAACCTCATTGTTCACTTTTCTATGGACAGCAAGGCTACGAAGGGGCTCTGCACCCTTTTGTCCCGTTTTGGGATTCACGGTAGTGGCAACGCAACGCGCACAAGGCTTAACTAATTCAATCGTAACTTCAGCACCTTCCAAACGAATCCAAGAATCTTCCTCGAAGGGCGTACCTCCACTTACCACCAAGTTAGGACGCATCCGCCCAATCTCCAGAGGCTCACCTACCCAGCGGTTTAAAGCCTGATGGGACTCCATAGTGGTCAAGAGTACCGGAAACCCATCGGCAAGCATTGTAGGGGTTTCTTTGGGCGCATAATGGGGATCCACCCAACGCGTAGAATCGCGATCGAATGCAACCAGACGCAACGGGCGTTGAGCCTTGCTACTCAACCAACGGTCGACTTCTTGGCTGACACACTGAACGCTGACGACATCTCCCCAAATTTTGAAGTCCAACCGCTCAGGTCCTCCCGGCCGCGCTCTAACGACTGGACCTGGTTCCCCATCCCACGAAAGCAGCCAACCTCCATCGCGGTAAGTACAGCCCAGGTGCACCAACACCGGGCAGGAGCGGAGAGAGACAAAGTCATGATCCTCGTTAGCCAATGCAAACCGACGGTCGTCGCGAAACCCAGAAGCAGTGATGAACGCCTCTCCACTTTCAACGGCCCGACCGCTCTTAAGCGGATAGGTAAAAAGGTGCTCCACCCGAACCTCAAGAGTACTCACCTTAGATCTCCACGGAGCTCGGCGAGGTTACGTTCCAGTTCTTGGCTCCATCCCTCAGCCCGAAGATGCCAAAAGATCTGCTGCGCCTCAGTGAGATGTACCTTTCGCAAATGTGGTTGGCATTCTGAACGACGGCTCATTTCGACATAAGAGCGGCCTTCTTCGTACGCCCGCTGATGGACTTTGCTGCGCTTATTCACATCACGAAGCAGCTTCCAACCCTTCTTACCATATCCTTTGTGGACCAAATAAATACTCTCCGCGAAGTCAGCATTGAGCTGCGCGGTGGGTCGCGACTGCGCAAGTCCCTGCAGGAGTCTAATTCCCAATCCTGCTGCATGTCCAAGCTCAACTTGATAACGACTTGCATGCTTCAATGCTTTTGCCCACATCCCGCATGCAACCTCGAAAAAAGTGGAGGCAACCGGCAACATCGTCAATTCGAGTGGAACGCCAGCCGAAAGATGCGACGCAACCTTACGCAAGGAGAGATGGCACTGATCTAGCCTGTTCTTGGCCCAAAGCGCATGGAGCCTCCAGACCTCCGCGCGCACCTGAAAGAGCGGCTCAGAGAGTAACTCTGGGATTTTGAGTACGAGTTCAGCCTCGCGGTACGCCTCTGCCACATTGAGTCGGGCTGAATGCACACGGGCCTTCGCGAGTCTACCGTAGGCGATTGCCCGTGGGTGCTCACGCTCTACACCGAGTTTCTCTAGCTTTCCACCTAGCTCAGCGGACTCGTCATGATGTCCCATAATAAACTGGCTGGTGGAAAGTAACATCAGACCATATTCATGCAGATCTCGAGCCCCCCTTGCTTGAGCCACCTCGATGATATCCTCAAGGCGAGCAACTTCGTCACTGTCAATTGTTGCCCCTAAGCCGAGTTCCCACTTTCGATAAGCAGTCTGCACCCAATGAATGGGGTCGGAGAGTTCGTCGGCCATCTCCATTGCCTGGGCGAAGTACCGCATAGCTTTACGACGCTTGCCTTGAATGCTGGCAACGGTGCCACCAAAGCTCAGCGCCTTGACTCTGCTCACATGGTTCCCTAAGCCGACCGACTCGTTGAGCGACCATTCGCTGAGAGCTTCGGCTCGCTGAAATTTACTCTGCCTCAGGTTAATTTCAGCAACTGCCGCCATCAGCTCGGACGACTCACTCGCCGAGAAACGTTCGCCTTCATCGTCCAAAGCCAAGATGGAATCAGGCGTCATCGTAAGAGCCAGCTTTCTGATCCTCTCGCGGGCCCCAACGATGGCCCACATTTGGTCGCTGTCTGGAAAACCGCGACCTAAACAACTCAACGCATTGTGGATAGCCTCGGCCCCGCTCTCAAGGTCGCCACGCTGATAGTGGATTTCGCCAATACGTCGCCACCACGATGCCTCATGCTCAACCGGTGGACGCTTCTCCTCTTTACATTGGGCGACCATCTCAATCGCGGCATGAAATGACTCAAGTGCTTCTTTGTCGGAGCCCTGCATCGCCGAAAAGGCACCAAGAAGCTCGTAATACTGCATCGACTTGCCTAGAAAACCTGCTTGCTTCCAATGATAGGCCATTGCCAAATAGGAATCGTCAACTTCCGCGCTACGCCCCTTTTCGAGCCACTGTGCATAGCGCCGGTGTAACTTTTTTCGCTGCTGAGCCAACATAGATTCGTAACAGACGCGCGCGATCTCGCTATTAAAGAACTCCAGAATGCGTTTCTGCTGAGACACGACTCTCAAGAATCCTCCAAGCCGTAACTCCTCGAGAAGCTGCGCAAGCTGAGCCTTATCAGTCGATATCGGATAGATCCCCTTCAGCGCGCGGTAATCAAACTGATTTCCAATGACGCTCGCAACCTTAAGCACCAGCTGAAGTGGCGGAGAGAGTCGGTCTAGCCGCTTAAGAATGGCAACCTGGGTACTCTCCGGCAAATGCATCGAAGCGGCGTCTGTTCCCTCGCCAGCCCAACGAATCCCACTTCGAGCAGCTTCGATACTGCCTTCGGTTTTCAACATCATAATCGTCTCATGTGCGAAGGCTGGATTACCATGTGAAAGCTGGGCAACCGTATCTACAATACCCGACTCAATACGCTCGGGCTGCTCACCAAAGCGAGACGCGATAAGTGAAGCAATGGCGTCGTGTTTCATTCCAGGCAGCAAAAGATGTGGAATCTCTGCACGTAAGATGCTTGCAAAACCGCCTCTCGGGGGGATTGGCAGAGGTCTGGACGAGAGCACCATGAAAACACCCGGCGGCCTCCGCTTGAGGATACGGTTGATTCCTTCCAAACTCGCGTCATCACTCCACTGTAGGGCATCAAGAAAAATGCAGATTGGTTTTTGAGACGCGCGGTACCGGACCAACGCCTCAAGATGCGAGAGCGCCCAATCTTTACGAGCCGGCCCATCAATCTGTCCGTCCTCACCCTGTTCAATCGGGAAACCTAAAAAGTCAGCCGCAGCCCCGGGGTAAAGAATTGACTCGGCGGATGAAAGATAATGAACCTCTTTTTCGATCTTCGTTTTCCAGTCACTGAAGGATAACATCTCGTCGGATAACCAAGAACCGAAGACTTTTTTCCAGATCGCAAATGGCAAAACTGTCTCGGTAGGTGAGGCTTCGACTGACGCCAAATCGAAATCGGTCAACTCAATCGAAGCCGCGCAATTGCTTAAGAGAAGTGACTTCCCGTAACCGGCTTCTCCCTGAATCCAAACGGCCGAAAATTCGTTGTTTTTAGCAGCCGACATCGCCTCAAGCAGCTGCGACTTCTCGCGGTCGCGTCCAACCATTTCTATCCGGCGAACCCGACGTCGCGTGACTTGGCTACCATCCACCGAGAGTCGATAGGCAGGAACCTTTTCCGATTTACCTTTTAACCTCAGGGGCTTGAGCGCCTTATATTGGAACTGAGTTTCGGTCCCTTCCCACGTCGGCTGGTCGCAAAGAATCCCATAATCAGACTTTTGCATCAGACGAGCGGCGAGATTCACGCTATCACCGATAACTGTAAACTCTTTTCGTTCGTCACTTCCGATGAGACCACAAAAGACGGTACCCGTGGTAACACCTATCTTAGAGCGCTTATCGTCTTGCGACATCCTCTGGTGCACGTCACGAGCCGCTTCCATTGCCGCCAGAGGTACATCCTCAAGAACGAAGGGCGGCAGGCCAAAGATGACCAGTGCTGAGACACCCTTTTCATCAACACTTAACTTGTTGATTTGTCCGCCTCTTGAGAAGATCGAGCCCTGCAGTGTTGCGACGATTGCTTGGTCATCTTTCAGCGCGCCACCGGGACGAATGTCGGGTAAGTTGATGAACATGACCGTCAAGGGACGCGTTTCGCCCAGGTACTCGTTTTGACCCGATTCGACAAGACGTAGAACCGTGGGAGAGATATAGCCTTTGAGTGCATCAAGTTCTTCCTCGGTCAACTCCGGGATCGACGCCCGCGCCGGTGTCACTTTTGCATGACCGATTCTGAGAAGTTTATGGCTACCCGAATCTAGACTTCGAGTCTTCACGCCATCGCCTTCGAGCCATTCAATGGTGTTTGGCGCAATGATGGTATCACCGGGCTTTGCGCTTCCCTCAGCGAATACTGCTTCGGCAAAACCTGGACCTTTCAGAAGTAAATTCCATTTCCCTTCGAGGCCGCCTAAATGACAGAGCCGAATCGGACCGCTCCCCAGTCCGATCTTAAACTCGAGATGAGCTCCAGTGGCTTGCTCCATCCTCACCCGTGCGCCTTGCATCGCTAGAGCACAATGGGCTGCTAGCTCAACGATATTGCGACGAATCTGCGCGCTTAACCTGATCTCGCCTGGTGGTCCCGGAAAAATCGCAGCAAAGGCATCGCCTGCATACGCAACAACCTCACCGCCCCAAGTGTTCACAAGGTCAACCAACTCGGTGAAGTGCTGGTTCAAAATAATAGTGAGTTCTTCGGTACCGTCGGGTCCTTCACTGGCAAGTCGCTCGGTCAGCGCGGTAAAGCCTGAGATATCGAGGAAGAGCACCGCGGCCCAACGGTTGTCTTGGTACGCGTCCTGAAGAGGAAAAGAGGTGTCCGACGCGCGCATTTCGCGGAAGACAATCGGCGGTGTAAACCGAGTCAACTCGTCTAAAGAGACACCCTCTGTCGTGTTTGCTTCAGCCGAATCAGCCATTTAGTTTTCTACCCACCAAGGACATCCGATACACCAGAGGTCAGTCTAGTGGTAGGCCCCCCCCGGCCGCAACCTAGAGAATTGGCATAAAAAGCATCGAAATTGGTCAAACCCCTTCTATATCTACACACGAGTAGGTATAGGCGGGGTTCACAGACTCACGCTATTGCCCTTTTTAAGGAGGACCCAGTGCTTAAAAAAGAGTACTTCCTTATTTATTTCAGTTTATTAGCTCTTCTTCTGACCGCTTGTAATGGGGACGAATCAGATGTTTGTAGAGCCTCAAATCTAAATGTCACAAACCCACGATCCGTGTTTGGAGCGAGCTGTCCAACGCTTGGGGATTGGTCGATCGGCCTCGATATCGTGTCGAACCAAGAAGAGTTCAGCCTTACTTGCACCTCCGCTGGAGAGAGCACCTTAGAGTGCCAAAGCTCGGCGCTTGACCTTCGCGCGACACTCACACTCTCAGATGAACTCCTCGTGCGGTGGACGCTTACCAATGGCTCAACGCCTCTGCCCGTCGACGAGGTCGCCCTTGTTCTGAGCGGTCCCGATCAAGAGCGCTCAGCCTGGCTTTCCAATGGCTTTCAGTCATGGTCGATGAGCGGTGCTCTCCAATTGAGAGGAGACCTCGGTTACTCAGCACGAAGTCGGGCTCTGGAGGACCTCGGTGATCAAGAAGTAGCGCGGCAGGGCCGAGAGTTTTCATGGTGGCACACCTGGGTTGCCGGCAACGACGCGACGCCGATTGTGGCCGGCGTCATCTCAGCAAATCGATTCAAGAGCTGGCTTAGCGCTGGCAAGCGCGACGGTGTACTCACGATGCGCCTCCACCAGGTCGGTCGTGATGAGGCCATCGAACTGGCTCCAGAGACAGAGCTCCAGGGCGAACCCTTCTTTATTCAGGCCGGAGAACTCGAGGACACTCTCCAGAGATACGCCGGCTACCTGACCTCGCGAAAGGACACCGCTCCCCGTCAAGCACCGAGCGGCTGGAACTCATGGTATCAGCTCTGGGACAGCATCGACGCGGGGGCAATTACCGAGAACGCGGATTTTATCGAGAGCGTCTGGGGCTTCGAAAGCGACGAAGCCCCATTCATTGTCGTCGATGATGGCTGGCAGAAAGCTTGGGGGGTCTGGGAGCCCAATAGCCGCTTTGAGGGTGGCTTGACCGGTATCAACGCCAAAGTCACCGAGAATGGATTTCAGGCCGGTGTCTGGCTGGCTCCATACATTGTCTCGGCGTCGACACAGCTCGCCGTGGATAACCCCGATTGGTTCGTTCCTGGCGCTATTTTTCCCCATCCTAAAAACGGGGACATGCTTGTCCTAGACCCAACTCACCCTGAAGCCGCCGCGTACATGCGAGGATTTATCCAGCAAATCGTGAGTTGGGGTTACCGTCTTCTAAAGATCGACTTCCTTTTCGCAGGAACCTATCCGGGGCCCCGCTATGACGGTTCCACCGCGATGGAGGGATTTGCGCGTGGTCTTGAGATCATTCGCGAAGCGGCCGGTGAAGAAACGATTATTGTCGGCGTCGGAAGTCCGGGGATTCCGATTTTACCTTTTGTCGACGGATGGCGCCCGGGCGGAGATATCGCCCTGGAAGTCACCGACGTGAATTTCTTTTTCGCCGCGAATCAGGCACGTAGCCTCCTTGCCCGCTGGCCTCTCTGTCAGCGCACTCTCTGCGACGCGGATCCTGCACTTACGAGGACACTCCCGCGCAACGAGGTCGAGCTGATGGCCTGGATTGCAGCCATGGGTGGAGGGGCTTGGTTCTCAAGCGATGACTGGCGCAACGAAGATGCGAGTCGCTTCAGCTGGGCATTTGATGATGACCGATTCAATGTAGGGCGCGCCGGTAAAAGCGCGGTACCACTCGACCCAATTCCAGAGAATCCACCGCGCGTTCTAAATAACGTGATCGAGGATATCATCGAAGGCGAAAGCCAACATGTTGCCCCGAGCCTCTGGCGACTGCCCGATGACCGAATCCTAGAGATCAACTGGTCAGATGTGGACCTACAAATCCCTGCACGGAGTGCTAAGGTGAGTCCTTAAGCCGGGAAAAAACCACATTTTCCTTGGGGATTTCGGGCTAGCCCCCTACACTGTGCTCTATGGAAAGCCTTACGCCGTTCGAAGTTGAGCCATGCTTTTGTGCCACCCAGGACGGCTGGGAGGTTCCGCTCTATCATCTGACACCCGAGAACCGAAACAGTCCGCATAACCCAATCATTTTGGCACACGGGCTCGGAACCAATCGATTTAATCTGGCTCCCCCGATCATGGAAGTCAGCTTTACGGAGTATCTTCGGGCTCGAGGTCACGACGTTTGGGCGATCGAATTAAGGGGTGCTGGACGGGCACGCTACAAGGGCGGCTCACTCTTCTCGAGGACCCCAAACTACGACTTCACCG
>JAYYQC010000165.1:0-10000 GCA_036128675.1 Myxococcota bacterium
TGGGTACGCCTGACAGCACCGATACCCCAGATGTCCGCCGTTATTTAAGAGAATGTTTAAATGACCCTCGTGTCATCGATATCACTCCAATTGGTAAGTGGCTCCTCCTGAACCTCATCATTCTTCCTTTTCGCCCAGCGAAGTCCGGCGAAGCATACAAGACCATCTGGACCGAGCGGGGCTCTCCACTGCTCTTTCACGGTCAGGACCTGGCTGCCGGTGTGCAAGAGGAGCTAGGCGAGGAGTTCGAGGTCGTGTTGGCGATGCGCTACGGGAATCCGTCGGTCAAAGCCGGACTCGAGAAACTACTTGAGAAGGACGTGCGCCGTATCGTCGTGTTGCCACTCTTTCCCCAATACTCGAGCGCAGCGTTTGGATCAGCCGTTGAAAAGGTGATGCATGAAGCAGGCAAGCTCTGGGATGTGCCGCCTATCGACTTTATGCGGGACTTTTATGCTCATCCTGAGTTTATCGAGAGTGTTGCAGTGCTCACGGAAGAGAATATGAAAGCTTTCAACAGCGACTATCTTCTGATGAGTTATCACGGGATCCCCGAGCGCCACGTCGCGAAGAGTGACCAAGGACGGGTCCCCGATTGCAACCTTCGGGACCGGTGCCCCGAGGTCGGACACGGAAACCGCTACTGCTATCGCGCTCAATGCTATGCGACCTCTGATGCCTTGGCCGAGCGCCTCAACCTAAGCCCGGACCAGTACACTGTGGCATATCAATCACGCCTAGGTAGAACGCCATGGATTCATCCATACACCGATGAAGTCGTGGTAGAGCTGGCCAAAAAAGGTGTGAAGCGGCTCTCAGTTGTCTGCCCAAGCTTTGTCGCCGACTGTCTTGAAACAATCGAAGAAATCGGTGACCGCGCCAAGGAAGACTTTATCGAAGCAGGTGGCGAGGACCTTCAGCTAATCCCATGCGTAAACAGTACTCCTCGATGGGTCCAAGGTGTGAGTAAGATTATCCGCGAGCATCTGGGTCGAGCCGACCAGGCCCCCCTTAAGGTGCTCAACAGCAACGTCGCCTAAGGCTCTTCAGTTGCCCTAAAGTAAAACGGGCCTTCGATGGACTGCCCGGTTCGTCCGTCTCTTAGGGCGACCCACAGCTCAATCAGCTCCGGTAGATCCTCTGAGTCTTCTTTAGCCCATTCTCCTGAGGCTTGGTCACCGACGAGTCGGTTGCCAACCACACCGAGATTCCCTTCGGTTACGAAGAGGGTCCACTGAGCATCTTCACGTCGAAACGTGTCGCCCGCGAGGTATTGATCAAAGGACGCGGCAACGGCCTCAAAGCCCATATCTACTTTCGAGCGTTCAAAGGTGCCTTCGCCTTCTTTGGTAAGTACCACATTGACCGCATCGCCTCCTGCGTTGACCGTTTGTCCACCAACCGATACTCCGCTGATCTCTGGGTTTCTATTCAACCCGACTTCCGGTTCTTCAAACCAGATTGGGATACGCTTGACCGCCTCGCGTGACTGGCCGTCCGAAGTCTCTATGATATAGCGAACCTGCGTAGGCAACTGCTCAAATTCGGACGCGTCACCGGCAGCGCCGTCTGTCCCGGCTGGCGCTTCACTAGTATCTAGGGACTCTAAACACTCAAGGCCTTTGGTGAGCGGCTCGAACTCAAGAACACCATCAGAGTTCACAGAATCCGTGATATCCACCAGGCACTCTTCAAGAAAACATCGGTAACCCAACTCGCCACCGGCTGCAAAAGGACAAAAAGTCCACCGAGTGGAGGTAATGGTCACGCCCTCCGGGAGGTACACAAACGGTTTCACTGTAACAACTTGCGTCCCTTCTGATGTCAATGCGATCTCCGGAGGATTCGCCTGCATTCCCAAGATTCGTGTGTCCTCAAGTTCATAAACCTCTTGGAGTCCTTCGACGCAGCCTGCGGCAACCGCGGAAAATAGAGCCAAAAGAATTGCCTGTGCATAGTTCATTTTTTCTCTTCCCCTTACCATGACGCGTTTACCCCGATGATTGGCAAAATAGGTAGCCCGGTCTGAGGTTGACGTGCTTGATAATCAAACTGATAAGCCCACCCCTCTTGATTCCCACGGTTCGTCGCATTTTGAATATCGAGATAAATATTCAGAATCCATGTTGGGTAAATAATGTTGTAGTCGACACGTAGATCGAGCTGCGCAAACATCGGCAACCGTGTGCTGTTATTCTCGCCATAGACCGGGGTCCAAACATCACCATCTGCATCATAAACTGCGCCCGTAATGGGTGTATCCGGGTTTCCGGAGATCAAGCGAAAGCGAGCTCCGACCTGCCACTCAGCATTGAACTTATAGGTGGAAATCAACGTCAGGTTATGCGGCTGATCTGCATCAAAGAGCCGCTCCTCCGCATCTGGGCTGTCACGTCGAAACGACTTTGAGTAGCTGTATGCCAGCCACCCAGAAAACTTCGACGTTGGGTTATATCGAATCAGGAATTCTGCGCCGTAAATCCGACCACTTCCATCATTCACGTAGGATGGTGCTGACTCATCGAATAAGCTATCAGGATTGTTGACGACGATTCGGTCAACCCACTTATAAAAGCCAGTGATGTCTGTTTGAATGCCGTAGTCGAAGACTTGTTCAATCCCTGCCGATGCATGGAAGGAGCGCTCTGCGAAAATGTCGGGATTACCAAATTCAGGGTCAGACTCCCATGGGTCAGGAACCCGCTGATAGAGACCGACACCACCAGTCAAAGTGGTTCTTTCGGCTGCTTGCCAACGCGCCAGCGCACGAGGGTCAAACCAAAACTTTTTAATTTCTTTGGAGTAATCAAAGCGAGTCCCACCAATGAGTTCTACTGTTTCGATTGGCTTGTAGAGTACCTCGGCAAATAGGGCTGGTGTATAAGACTTTGCGGCTTCTTCGATTGACTGGAAATCATCGCGGGAGGAAGCAGGCGATGAGTTATCTCCCTCTTGAGGTGGCCGTGGGAGATTTAGCGCAATTTCTCCAACATTATAAATCCAGTCCATTCCCCCGGTGAAGGTGAGTGCCTCACTGAAGAGATATTCCCACTTGCTGCGAATCTCCATCGAGTAAACGCCAAGGTCGAAGTAGAGCTCGGGTCCGAAACTAAAATCAGTTTTGGTTAAGCCAAGCATCACCGAAGAATCCTGACTCAACTTGTCACTAAGTTTCGAACGATACTGAGCTTGGAGACGGTGAAACATCGTCCGTGCATTCAAGTCGCCTCGGGCCAGCGGGTCATTGCCAGCGTTGTCAAAGAGAAGCTCGACCTTGTCGAGAGAGCCAAAGAAGAAAAATCGAAGGTCATCATCACCAAGCAAAGGTCCTTGCGCGATGAACTGATAATCATAATACCGTGGCGCGGTGTTAAATGAGAGCGGAACTTCTTCAGGTAAGAAGATCGGCAAGAGCGTATCGATATAGGACCGGTGAAATGCCCCACCCAGAGTCCAATCTGAACCGATGGGTCCCTCAAGCACAAAACCCGCATCGTAGAGATTAAAGTCGACATTCCCTCGAAACATATCCTTAGCGAGGTCTCGAACATTCACCTCAACCACACCACCGGTGGCGCGGCCAAACTCGGTTCCGAAGTTTCCCGGAACAAAGTCTACTGATTCCAGAAAGGCGCTGTTGAACGTCGAACGTAGGCCACCGAAATGGTAGAGAATCGGAATCTCGTGTCCTTCGATATAGATTTTGGAGTCGCCCGGATTGCTTCCCCGCAAAACTGGGCCATTCGCAGGACCGCCACCCCCACCGCTATCACGCGCGGTTCCCGGAAGGTTCTCGATGACCCGAATGGCATCACCTTGGGTCCCCGCAACCTTAAGTACATCGTCTCGTTCGATAACCCGCCGGGTTACTTCCCGCTTAGCCTTACGACCGCGGACAATTGTCTGATACTCTTCGACTGAGCGCAAAAGGTAGAGAGTCTCTTCGCGGGTCTCCCCGGCCTTCAAAGGCAAGATCTCTTGGTCGTCCTCATCAACAATTGGCTCATCGCCATAGACGACTTCGTATTTTTCATGCCCCGCTGCAACGATGGAGACCGTACAAGGCTGAGCGGCAAACGTCAGAGTGAGTTTACCATCCGAATCACTTGTACCTCGAGCCAAGACAACATCGTCGCGGAATGCGACCACTTCCGCCCCAACCAGGGGCTTACGCGTCCCACGCTGGACGAGTCTGTAGCCAAGTGTCACCGGCGGCGGAGGTGGCTCTTCAAAGAGCATGTCGAAGTTTACCATGACCGCAAGCGCATTGCCTTCAGCATCTCGGGCCGGATTGAACTTGTACGCCTTGAGCGCGGCCACCGCCACCGAGTCAAAAGGCTCACCGGCCCCTTGCGTAATGGTCACCTCACCCACTGTGCCATCCATCAGGATGACCATATTCAGGTAGACGTGTACCTCGGGACTCGGGAAGACCGTGCCGTCGGGTAGCTCTGCCGGTGCCTGCTCTAAGAGCTCGGGCCCCTGGACAACAACCGGCGGAGAAGGTGGGGATGCGTTAGGCGCTGTATCGGCGGAGCCAGCATCAGCTGAAGTGTTAGCCTGAGCCTCTTGGTCAGCCTGCGCGAATCCACCGAGGGGAAACGTGGTGAGCAGGAGCGCGAGGGCTAATCGTAATGGCTTAATGCTATGAAATTTCATGTCTATCGACTCCTTAAGTCACGGAGACAGAGAGAAAATGCGCCCCGATGCATGTGAAATCAAGGCTCAAATCGATGAGAGTCGGTGGTTATTGA
The DNA here is from genome assembly GCA_036128675.1 of Myxococcota bacterium. GTDB lineage: Bacteria > Myxococcota > XYA12-FULL-58-9 > XYA12-FULL-58-9 > JABJBS01 > JAYYQC01. The sequence continues at coordinate 4,755 of JAYYQC010000165.1, forward strand.
GCCAATGGCGTGAGCAAGAGCACATCCTGAGCGGAAGCGATACTTGGATCGGTCTCAAGGGTTCCAACGCGCCAGGCACCGCCCTCAACAAACCGATTAAACTGGTCCGCTCGGTGCTCGTCCAAAAGGTGAATCGACTGCCCAACCGGGTTCGACGTTGATGCGAGCGCCTCTGCACCGACATAGATGACTCTTCGGGTGGAAGGACCGTAGGTGACCTGTCCAGTGGGATCTAAAAGGCTCATCGCGAAGTTATTCACGGTCTCACGACCACCCTCGATTTCTACTGGCGCAATCGAAAAGATCTGGTCAAGCAGGTCTGACCGACGACCGAAGGGGTGGCGGTGCCCAAGCTTGTGTACCCGCCCCCATCGCCAATGCATGACATCTGGCCCCAGGTCTCGCCTCAATTGCTCAAACGCTGAGGACATCGCCTCAACTAAGACCTGCTCACGCGAGAGAACTTTATCGCCGTTTTTCCACCAGGGAGAATCAGGGGTAGCAACAACGCGCCTGAGCGTATCTTCAAAAGAGTGCATCTCAACCAACGTCCGGAAAGGCTCCGCACCAAGTTCGTCCTCGAAGATCGCCCGCGCGAGGGCACGGGTCCATGCCTCCATCACCGTCGGAGCTATGAGCTCAGTCCCATAAGCGCCACTCCACGCTTGAAGGCGCTCCAACACAATGCTTCCCTGCGGCTGAGCTTCAATCAATGTACGCATACCTTCGACCTCGAGCCCGGTCTTCAGCATCGCTCGTTCCAAGGGCTTGGTTACATCGAGTTGGAGTTCGGTATGACGGCTCAAGTCCCAGCGGCCCGATTCCTTCAGGCGCTCATCGAGTCGCATCCATCGGTCATCTGGCGAAAAGTACCCCTGCATTGGCTCGGTGGTGCCATCTTCAAGTTGAAAGTACCATCGATGATTGGCTGTATACGCGTAGCCCTCAGCTGGATTAAGCTTTTTAGGATTCTCCTCGAACGACCGATACCCAAGCCAATCACCACGTCCACTTGCGCCGTCCTGAAGCTGATGTCCATCGACACCAGGAGAGCGTTTCACCAGCCGACCACCCGCAAATATACCAATGCTTCCTGCGCTGTCGACTGCTGCAAAGTTGAGCCCTGGTGAATGATGTGAGCCCACAGCCCTCTCGAACTCGGTGAGATTCTTTGCGCGATTGAGCTTTAAGAAAGTTTCGAAGCCCTCATTCACTTTATCGACAAATGACCACTGCATCGCAACCGGCCGCGTCTCGCCGATGGTATCTAATACGTCGTTCATAATGGGACCATGCCGCGAGAGTCGCACATTTAGGTCAACTGACTCCGCATCTTTCACATCGATACGTTCAATACGCTCTTCGAAAAGTTGATCTCCTGATGGCGACTTATATTTCGTACACGCTTCATCGGCACAGGTCTCCACGAAAAAGTCCATGTCGTCGTTCTGGAGCATTGTGAGTCCCCATGCGACATGTTCATCATGTCCAAGCACTGCGAACGGAACGCCTGAGAGAAAGAACCCATGCTTCTTCCAGGTTGGAGTAATCAATGCGGCCTCAAACCAAACCGAGGGTAGTCCGAACCCAACATGGGGGTCATTCACCATGACTGGTGCGGGCATGTCTGCCTTGGCCGCAGACATTACCCAAGCATTGCTCCCTTCGAGCCAACCGACCGGGAAAGTCTCACGAAAATCTCGTAAGTCGGCGGCGAGCTTCAAGAGAGAAGCATCGGTTTCAACTCCGGGTAGAAGCTGTCCCTTTTCCAGACCAATACCTGACGTCATCGTGACAGGGTTTGAAGTGTAAACGAGGTCCTTTGCGTAGTCCGGTCCCAAAGTGCTCCAGATATGCGAAGTCAAAAAATCATCGCTCAATGCTTTAGCAAAGTTATGCGCTAAATTGCCATTCACACAAATGAGGTCTTCGATACCAAATGGTTGAGGCTCAACATCGGCGACCCAATAGTCTAGTGATCTACCACCGCCAGCGATATAGGCGTTGATACCCTCGATATACGCCATTGAGAGACGGTAAGCGTCTGTTTTCTTAAACCTAGGATCTTTGGCCTTGGTCCGTGCGAACTCCCGGATACCCAGTGTACGAAAGTAACTGTCGACACCGACCGCACGTTCTCCAAAGATTTCTGCAAGTCGTCCGCAACCCAATCGGCGATTGAGGTCCATGTGAAAGAGTCGGTGCTGAGCTTGAATGAAACCCAGCGCTCGATAGGCGTCATCTTCCGATTGCGCATGGATGGATGGAATACCGCGCTCGTCGTAGAGCACCTGGACTTCCGAACCGAGTCCATCTAATTCAAGCTGGGTTCCCGAGCGCTCAGGAAGCGGCCCAAGTATGAGCGAGTAAAGACCGGCTAGAGCACCGAGCCCGATGAGAAAACTACCAATTAACCATTTCATACCGACTCCTGTCGGTACTCTATTGGATGTTTAAACCAATGAATCAAGCCACCAAACGGCTTATTTATGAAGTACCAAGTCCTCGGGCGCAGTTTCGTCTTTAGAGCGTACAACCAATGTGCCACATCCATCGGTCGTAAACACTTCCTCAATAATCGCGCCGACGCGAGACGACTGAACAATATGAACGCGGGGTACACCACCTTCGATTGCGCGGGCGATAGCCGCAACCTTTGGCCGCATCCCTTCTGAAAATGCGCCATTATCATCAAGTTCAGCGAGTTCTTGCAGGTCGGTATAATGAAGGAGACTTGTCGCGTCTTTAACGTCGGTCAAGATCCCCGGAACGTTGGTGCAGAGAAGACACTTTGAAGCCTCCACTGCAATCGCGATTTCAACCGCCATTGTGTCGGCATTCACATTGAGAATACGCCCAGTCTCATCACTTGCTAGGGGTGAGATAACCGGGATCGCCCCGGTCTCAAGGATAGAATGCACCACATCGGGATTCACCGACTTCACATCCCCGACTTCTCCATAATCAACATCGACCTTCTCACCAGCATCATTGGTAACCATCACCGTGGGACGCTTCTGCGCTCGCACTAAAACTCCGTCAGCTCCGCAGAGGCCAACTGCTCTCTCACCGTGCTTCGTTAACGCTGCAACGAGCTCCAAGCTCAATTGGCCCCGAAAGACCATCTTGGCAGCGTCGAGTACTTCCGGTGAGGTTACCCTTCTTCCAGCGACGCGCGTTACTTCATTCCCAAGCTGCTTCGTAAGGCGGTCGAGTTGTGGACCGCCACCGTGAACAACAACAACTTTGATCTGAAGGCGATGAAGAATTGCGATGTCTCGAGCCATGAAATTGAGTAGTTCTGGATCTTCCATCAACTCACCGCCGACCTTCACGACGAAGATCTGGTTGGCATAAGCACGCAAATAGGGCACCGCTTCGATAAGACTGATCGAGCGGGTCATGTGATTATTGTCTAACATTGTATTTCCTTCTCACGGTAAAAGTGGCGGGAGATTGAGGCCACAGTCGACTGGAAGTCCCAGTGTTAAATTAAGACATTGAATCGCCTGAGCTGCCGCGCCCTTTCCCAAATTATCAATCGCAGAGATGACGACCGCATCTTCGCCAGATGCATCGGCAAAGATGTCGCAGAATGCAGTCCCGCGAACTCTTCGAATCTCAGGACTAGCCTGTAATGTTCGTACCAACGGAGCGTTATGATAAGCCCCCTCAAGAAGCTCTTTCACCTCCTGAGCAGACGATGCCTTCATTGGTATAAAAGATGTCGCGAGAATGCCGCGGTCAAGCGGAGCCGACCAAGGGACAAATTTGAGTTCTTCGAAAGCGCCGACGCCTCGCAGGAATGTTGTAATTTCTGGACCATGCTGATGGGCTAGGACCTTATACGCTTTCATATTCACAAAGCGCTCGGGATGATGGCCGGCGCTCGACGCTTTCGCGCCTAATCCAGTCGAACCTGTCGCTGCCACCGTCCGGACCGGACCGCAGACCCGCCCTGAGGCCACAAAAGGTGCACAGGCCATCGAAATCGCGGTCGCGAAACACCCGGGAACCGCGACCCGCTTCGCACTTTGAAGCTTAGACGTCCCCCACTCGGCCATCCCATACGTCCAACCCTCGGCGTGACGGTGATCACTGGAGAGGTCCAAAATGCGCTTTGCTCCCGCGGCATCTAACTCTGTAACCAGTCCTTTTGCTGCCCCATGAGGCACGCCGAGCAAGACCGCATCAAGTTCGGCCAAAGAGCTTGGCTCAAAAGGTGTGGTCACTAGGTCGGTAAGCCCTTGCAGCCCCGGATGGAGTTCCGAGAGTGCGACACCCGGTTTAGAAGATGAAACAACCTGAGCTAGCTCAACTTCTGGATGCAAAATCAACCATCGAATAAGCTCGGCTGCGGTATAACCAGTCGTTCCTACAACGCCGACTCTCATTACATGTGTTCCTTTAAGGCTTCTAGGACAACATCCGCGAGACGCTTAGGTTCTTTACGGGCGTTTATCGAAGGCACCGACGTAAGCTTCTCGATTGCAGAAGTACCAGCATCATTGTCAGTTGCAGGTCCAGTGACAAGTGCCGGTCGCCAACCCCGATCCTTAAGCCATTCGATGGCTCCCCACGCCCCAACCGGATCATTGGCAGCCAACATCATTGCACCGGGAACGTCTTGAATCATGGGATCGGCCAAGACTTGGTCAACGCCGTAACTTCCCATGATACCATCGCCCAGTTCCGCTACCACGAGGTCAACCGGTAGAGACGAAAGCGCCGAAAGGCAACTCTTCGCAATATTGGAGACTTCTCCGCCGGTTGTAGAGGCAAAGCCAACATCGGTAAAGGTCACCGACTGAACCGAACCATGGTCCACCATTTCAAGGGAATCGCGTCGCAGTGCCACACCTGTGACTTTCGTGGTCGCAATTTTAAGCCCACGGTGCGTGAGCTCTCGAATCAAGCGACATGCCGCACTCGTCTTACCAGCACTCATGCACGTTCCCGCAACAAAGAGGGTCGGCGGCATCGACGCGGGAATTGTGTCGACCAACGCAACTGGGCCAGGAAAAATGCTGGCGGGCTTTCCTTCTCGACGTCCCAGTTCCGTAAAGGTCAATACTGCGCCAAGTACCTCGACCCGGCAGGGCTCACCGACCTCGGGATTGATTGATGTACACTCGCCAATCACGCCGCCGAGGTTGAGTAGATGAAGAATATCACCCTTTTCAATTTTGTCTGGGATACGCCCAGCGTAACCGCGGAGGGCCTGACGCGAGCCTACAACACCGGCA